>JAZLIT010000062.1:0-105951 GCA_045617525.1 Solibacillus sp.
AACGCTGTCCGGTACAAAATCGCCTCTTCCTGCTCAATCAATAATAAAATCGCCTGCTGATCCCCAGCAATCGCCCGCACCGCTAACTCATCTTCCACAAAACCACCCCCTAGATATCCATTAGACAATCCATCTTCGCAAAACGTTCAACTAAATCTAAAATTATTTAACACACTACCACTAAGTCGATTGTAGCAAGAATTAGCTGTTAATTATATGAGACACGACGAGCGCGCTTCTTAGCTACTTATGCGTGAGAAGTATTGGAATCTACCTTTCACAAGAAAAAGGATACTAGATTTTTACTTTTATTTAGTAAATATTTTCACTTTGACTAATTAGATTCTAATTTTGACTAATATGGCCACAAATTTGACTAATACCTTCGAAATTTTGACTAATACTGACACAAATTTGACTAATAAATTTCTGGAACCTTAGAAACCTCTCCTCATAGCTCGGTTGCCCAATCTTTTCCTTCGAAAAACGCTGGTAACGATCTACAATTGTAGGCTTGCAAAAATCGCTTTCCACAAACCTAGTGATTTTGTGCTTTTTCTGCACAAAATTTAAAGAGCTAAAAAAGAAAAGCGATTACGTGAACAAAATCCGTCCACGCAATCGCTTAAGTTCTTTTTTGAACTTTCTCAGAGCCAAATTTTTGAGGTTATCCGCCAAACTTCTGTCCGAATCCGCCAAAGTTTAAAGGTAATCCGCCAATCTGCAAAAGAATGTTATTTTTCGCATCTATTTTATTAAAAACAGACACGAAACCCCAGATCAAACCATCACTCATCCAGTGCCCAACTATTTTGAAACGTTACCATAGATAACTGTTTCAAATAATTAGCGACCTATTAACGTGTTCGATCTACTTTCATAACGAACCATTGTCCACACGCCAATATCGACAAAGCCCAACCGTTTATAGATGCTCCCAGCTGCTGGATTATCATAAAATAAGCAAAGGGACTTCCCTTCAGCTATCAATTCACTACATATCTTTTCCATACATAAAGTTGCATAGCCACGCTTTTCATAACCTGGCTTCGTGCCGACAGCAACAATCATCGCAGACTGTGAATTCTCAGCAGTTGTTGAAGCCGATGCAACCATCAATCCTTGCTCATCTCGTACAATATATGTCCGACCTGTTTTATATTTCGCCGCGCGCTCTCTTCCTTCCACACTAAAGGTACCTGTCGCAAACTCAGGGATGGAAAAAAGCATCTCTATATTTTCTTCATATTCATCAGGTTGCAAATAATGTGTCGCTTGAAAACGTTCTTCATTTACTTCATAACTTAATTTCGTGCATTTTGCATAATAGGTATCAACCATTTTTCGTATATTTCGATTTTCAATAAGCGGAATAAGAGGCGTTAGTAAATGCTGCAAACCACTAATTTCGATTTGATTAGGATTCGCATTAATAATTGCTGCAAACCCCTCCACATCATAGGTCAATTCGCTGAATGGAATATAATTTTGATTGAAACGGAGCAAAATTGCAATTAATCCCCCATCCTCAAATTGCCCCCAAACGTCCTGAATATCAGATTCAAGACCATACACCTCAATATCCCCAATAATAAATAAATTCTCCGCAGGCTTCGAACCCACAAGCTCCATAACGTCTTGAAGATCACTATTCACTAATTTCCGAATCATCTTGCTACCTCCCCATTCAATATGTATTTCACAACAATAACCAAAATTAGGTAAACATTAGTTTAATTCAAATCTTAAAATCTGTATAGCTTTTTCTTTAAGTAAAATCACAAGCGATAAGTACATACAGTTTACAAAGTACAAAAGGGTCGAAACAGTAGCTCCCAAGTAAGAAATAGCGTTTATATTGACTATCACTTTATTGTTTGTTTGTTTGTTTGTTCATTCGTTCGTTCGTTCGTTCGTTCATTCATTCGTTTGTTCGTTCATTCATTTGTTCCTTCGTTTGTTCGATCGTTCGTTTGTTTGTTGCTTGCTTGCTTGCTTGCTTGCTTGCTTGCTTGCGATGATAAGATGATAAGATTCAATTCATTAGTTGCATCACTTTATTTTCATATCAAATGTTACAAAGTGAACCCCTTGATAGAATAAGAGTTGATTGGGGCGGAGGGGGCCGCGACTTCCAGGGGATCAGCGTGCGCGGAGAATCCACTAACTTCGCGACCTTCGTGAAGTTAGTTAGTCGGAGCCACGCCCCCAGAAAAGCGTCGGCCCCCGGAGCCCCAATCAACTCCCCCTTTCGAAGAAAGGCAATCCTACTAAAAACAAAAAAACCGACCGCAAATTTGCGATCGGTCATTCATACTATTTATCCTCGTGTAAACCACGAAGCAATGCATCGATTTTATTCCCGTATTCGATAGAAGCATCGAACTCGAACATAATCTCTGGAGTACGACGTAAACGGATACGAGATCCAATTTCCGTACGAATGAAGCCAGCAGCTTTTTCAAGCGCCTTTAACGTTTCCGCACGCTCACGATCATTCCCTAAAGAAGTAATATAAACCGTAGCCTGCTGTAAGTCACCCGTTACCGCAACATCAGTTACCGTAACAAATCCTACTTTAGGATCTTTAATTTTACGTGTAATAATTTCGCCTAACTCTTTTTTCAATTGCTCAGCTACACGATTTGAACGTAGAGACATAATTGTCACCACCTTACCTTTTGCGTCTATAAATATTCTCTGTATAAGTTAAGCTGTTCCCACTCTGGATTTGACTGAAGAAAGTACAATGCGTGATTCATTTCACGCTCTGCAGCCACCTTCGATGAAGACAACGCCACAAGTCCAATCTTGGTGCGTTGCCAAACATCTTGATGATCAAGTTCCGCAATGGAAACATTAAACTTTTGCTTTGTTCGTGTGATCATGCGTTGTAAGACAGCACGTTTTTCCTTTAACGAATGGGCAGTATGAATAATAAACTCAACCTCTACATATACGATCATTATTTACGAACGATTTCTTCCATCACGAATGCTTCAACAATGTCGCCTTCTTGAATGTCGTTGTAGTTTTTAATAGTAATACCACATTCGTAACCACGAGCTACTTCTTTTGCATCGTCTTTGAAGCGTTTTAATGAATCTAATTCGCCTGCAAATATAACGATACCTTCTCGGATTACGCGCACACCTGCATCACGTACAATTTTACCCTCGGTAACGTAAGAACCAGCAATTGTACCCACTTTAGATACTTTAATTGTTTGACGAACTTCTGCTTGACCAACAATTTTCTCTTCGAATTCAGGATCTAACATCCCCTTCATCGCTTGCTCGATTTCTTCAATTACTTTGTAGATAATGCTGTGTAGACGAATATCTACGCCTTCAGCTTCAGCAGCACGTTTCGCATTAACGTCCGGACGAACGTTGAATCCGATTACGATTGCATTCGATGCAGCAGCTAATGAGATATCCGATTCAGTGATAGCACCCGCACCAGTGTGGATGATTTTAACGTTAACGCCTTCAACATCAATTTTCATTAATGAAGATGCCATTGCTTCAACAGTACCTTGTACGTCAGCTTTAACGATTAAGTTAATTTCTTTTACATCACCTTGGCTCATTTGTTCGAATAAGTTATCAAGTGTAATACGTTGTTTTTCAGAACGTTGCGCTTGGATAGCAGTCATCGAACGAGACTCACCAACTTGACGAGCTGTTTTCTCGTCTGAGAATACTACGAAACGGTCGCCCGCTTGTGGTACTTCATTTAGACCTGTAATTTCAACTGGCATAGATGGGCCAGCTTCTTTCACACGACGGCCAAGATCATTAACCATTGCACGAACACGACCAAATGCGTGACCTACTACGATTGGATCTCCAACGCGTAATGTACCATCTTGTATTAGTAATGTTGCAACTGGACCACGACCGCGATCTAATTGAGCTTCAATTACTGTACCAAGTGCAGCACGTTTAGGGTTTGCTTTTAATTCGCCAACTTCAGCTGTTAAAAGAATCATTTCAAGTAATGAATCGATTCCTTCACCTTTTAATGCTGAGATTGGCACGAAGATTGTGTCCCCGCCCCATGCTTCAGAAACTAAACCATGTTCAGTTAATTCTTGCATTACGCGATCAGGATTTGCTGCTTCTTTATCCATTTTGTTTACTGCTACGATAATTGGCACTTCTGCCGCTTTCGCATGGTTAATCGCTTCAATCGTTTGAGGCATAACACCATCATCAGCTGCAACTACAATAATTGCTAAGTCAGTTACTTTCGCACCACGTGCACGCATTGTTGTGAAGGCTGCGTGTCCAGGAGTATCTAAGAATGAAATTTTCTTTCCATCTATTTCTACTTGGTAAGCACCGATATGCTGAGTGATACCACCAGCTTCGCCAGCAGTTACTTTTGTGTTACGGATTGAATCAAGTAAAGTTGTTTTACCGTGGTCAACGTGACCCATGATTGTTACAACTGGTGGACGCTCTTGTAATGCATCTTCATCCACTTCTACTTCAAAGTGTGTTTCTAAATCTGTAATATCAACGCGGATTTCTTCTTCAACTTCTACACCATAGTCTGTACAGATTAACTCAATTGCATCCTTATCTAATTCTTGGTTGATTGTTGCCATTACACCAAGCATGAATAATTTTTTGATGATTTCAGATGGCTCACGGTATAATTTCTTCGCAAGTTCTGCAACTGATAAACTTTCATAGAAAGTAATTTGTTCTGGTAATTCTTTTTGAACCATTGGAGCTGGTTGTGGACGATGTGTACGACGTTTACCACCATTGATACCCGGTTTTTTACGTTGTTGATAGCCACCCTTGCTCGCGTTGTTGTTGCGGTTACCCGTGCTACCTGAGTTGCCCGTGTTACTACGGTTACCCGTGCTACCTGAGTTGCCCGTGTTGCTACGGTTACCCGTGTTGCCTGTGCTGCCCGTGTTGCTACGGTTACCCGTGTTGCCTGTGCTGCCCGTGTTACTACGGTTACCCGTGTTGCCTGTGCTGCCCGTGTTGCTACGGTTACCTGTGTTACCTGTGCTGCCCGTGTTGCTACGGTTACCCGTGTTACCCGTGTTGCCCGTGTTGCTACGGTTACCTGTGTTACCTGTGCTGCCCGTGTTGCTACGGTTACCCGTGCTACTTGTGTTGCTACGGTTACCCGTGCTACTTGTGTTGCTACGGTTACCCGTGTTACTCGTATTGCTCGTGTTGCTACGAGTGTTCGTGCTGTTTGAATTGTTCGTATTGCTACGCGTGTTCGTGCTGTTTGAGTTATTCGGATTATTTTGTGTCATATTTAAGTTTTGGTTACCTTTTACATTCTGTTGTTTTTCGCCCTGAGACGATTTAGTTTGTTCTGAAGGAGCATTGTTTGCTTTTCTAGGTTGCTGATTTTGAGTAGTGGCCGATTGCGGACGACCTTCTGTTTTTGTCACCTGATTAGTAGGGGCTTTTGACTCTTTATCCCCAGCAGGTGCTTTAGTTGGTGTGACCTTTTCTGGCTGTACTACTTGCTTAAAGACAGAATCAAGTTTAGTAATTGCATTATCTTCAAGTGTAGACATATGGTTTGTCACCTTAATGTCCAACTTTGTGAGCTGATCAATTACTTCTTTACTTGATTTACTTACCCTTTTCGCATATTCATGAACTCTTACTTTGCTCATCTGCTCACCCCCGATTAATTTCCGTTGAGTAGACTAGACATTTTTTTTGCAAATCCGCTATCTAAAATAGCGATTGCTACGCGGGCTTCCTTCCCTGTAGCATGCCCAAGATCATATCGATCGCCAAACACTTGATACTCAACTTTGTAATACGTACATTTATCTTGAATCTTTTTGCTCGAGTTATGCGAGGCATCCGATGCAAGTAATACAAGTTTTGCATTACCACTTCGAATTGCATTCACAACAAGCTCTTCGCCAGATATTACTTTACGTGCACGTGCTGCTAAACCAAGAAGTTGTGTTACCTGTACAGTTGCGTTAATCATAAGATTGACTCCCTACGAATTAACTTTAATAGCTCGTCGTAGATTTCTTCTGGAACTTTCGCCTCTAACTGTCGATCTAAAATATGTTTTTTACGTGCAATTTCAACGGCTGCCTCTGTTTTTGAAACATAAGCACCGCGACCCGCCATTTTACCGGTTGGATCAACTGCTACTACGCCCTCTTTCGAACGAACGACACGAATCATCGCCTTCTTTTCAAGCATTTCACCCGTTGCTACACATTTACGTAAAGGTACTTTTTTATTTGTCGCCATTTGCATTCACCTTCCTACAAAAATGCTCGACTTAAAGTAAAGACTTTCTATTCCTCGTCGTCTTGATATAAATCGAATGCTACTGCTTCAGCATCTTCTGCCTTAACGATGATAGCGCTTGACTCAGAAGGGTAAATGCCTAATTCACGAGCATCAGTTTCTGATTTAATATCAATTTTCCAGCCAGTTAACTTTGCAGCTAAACGAGCATTTTGACCACGTTTACCAATTGCTAATGAAAGCTGGTAATCTGGAACAACTACAGTAGTAGATTTTTCCTCTTCGTTCACTTGTACATCTAAAACTTTAGACGGGCTAAGTGCATTCGCTACGAAAATAACTGGATCTTCTGACCACTCTACGATGTCGATTTTCTCGCCGTTTAATTCATTTACAATCGTTTGAACACGCGCGCCTTTTGCACCTACACAAGCACCTACTGCGTCTACTTCTTCGTTATGCGCGAATACTGAGATTTTTGAACGATCTCCTGCTTCACGTGAAATCGATTTCACTTCAACTGTACCGTCAAAAATTTCAGGTACTTCCATTTCGAATAAGCGACGTAATAAACCTGGGTGTGTACGAGACACGATTACTTGTGGCCCACGAGTCGTACGCTCAACTTTTGTGATGTATACGCGTATTTTAGATTGAGGTCGGTAAACTTCACCTGGCATTTGCTCATTTAAAGGAAGAGCTGCATCTACCTTACCAATCGTTACGTAAATATTACGTGCATCTTGACGCTCGATTGTACCAGTTACGATATCATCTTCACGATCAACATACTCTTCATAAATTAAACCACGCTCAGCTTCACGAACGCGTTGAGTTACAACTTGTTTTGCAGTTTGCGCTGCAATACGGCCAAAGTCACGAGGTGTAACTTCTTGCTCAACGATATCGCCAAGTTCAAAATTTGGATTAATCAATTGTGCATCGTGTAGTGAAATTTGTAGACGATCATCTTCTACTTCTTCCACTACGTCTTTGCGTGAATAAACAAGCATTGAACCAATAGCAAGGTTTAAATCTACACGTACGTTTTGCGCTTGATTGAAATTGCGTTTATACGCCGTTACTAAAGCAGCCTCAATTGCTTCAACAATCACTTCTCTCGAAATGCCTTTCTGCTCTTCAAGGGCAGTTAACGCATCTAGTAAATCACTACTCATTTTTTTTCACTCCTAAATTTGCTTATCTGAGAAATCAATGGCATAGCGTGCTTTTGCCACCTTTTCTTTTTCAATTGTAACTTGGATTTTACGTGTTTTAATTTTAATTTCCATTTCTAAACTTTCACCATTATATGCTGTTAAGTAGCCCTGGAATTCTTTCAAGTCTTTAATCGGTTCATATGTTTTCACATAAATGAAGTTGCCAACCGCTTTTTCAAAATCAGCTTCTTTCTTCAACGGACGTTCTGCCCCTGGTGAAGAAACCTCTAAGTAGTAGTTTTGCTCGATTGGATCATTTTCATCCAATACTAAGCTTAAACGTTCACTAACTTGAACACACTGCTCGATATCGATACCACCTTGAGGCGTATCAACATACACACGTAAAAAATAATCGCGTCCTTCTTTAATGAATTCAACATCGACTAATTCAAGATTTAACTCTGCCGCAATAGGTGCTACAAGTTGCTCAATAATTTCTGGAACTTTGCTCATCGTATCCTCCTTATGCCATTTTTTCCCTTAATTAGAAAAATACATCCCGTGCTTTTACAGCGCGAGATGTTGTCTTTTCTTATGCTAATAAGTGCAAAAGCAAACTTACCAACTTAAACAAAAATTCCAACGTACTACACGCTGAAATTCGTCGCTGAAAAAATGTTATACCCAAAACTTGTCGAAATACTATTTTACAAACAGAAAAGAGCGGGAAGTCCCACTCTTTTGCTGCAAACGTATCAACAAATTGTTAATTTTACAATAACACATATTCCTAGTGAATGCAAACTATCATCCGACTGTCGCGATTTTTCGTTAAACATGTTTTGTTAATAATTTTTCATCTACTTTAACTACTCATCATTTAAAATAACGATAATTGATTGGCATCTGGCATACCTTCTAAGCAGCCTAACTCGTCCATATATTCAATCAATGTTTTCGAAACACGTCCGCGCTGTTGTAGGTCCTCTTTTGATAAAAACTCCCCATTTTTACGCGCTTCAACAATTTGCTTCGCAACGTTTGTGCCTAAACCAGGAATCGCATCAAACGGCGGAATTAGAGTATTGCCCTCAATGATGAATTCACTTGCATGAGAACGGTAAAGATCAATCTTCTGGATATTCATGCCACGCTCAGACATTTCAAGCGCTATTTCTAGAACAGTCAGTAAGTTTTTTTCTTTCGGCGCCGCATCTAATCCCTTCATTGCAATTTCATCGACACGTTTACGAATCATCGATGATCCTTGCGTCATGGCGATTAAATCAAAGTCATCTGCACGCACCGTGAAATACGCCGCATAATATAGAATTGGATGATGCACTTTAAACCAAGCAATACGTACTGCCATTAATACATAGGCAGCGGCATGGGCTTTCGGGAACATGTATTTAATCTTCTTACATGAATCGATATACCACTCCGGCACACTGTTTCTACGCATTTCCGCTTCCATATCATCCGATACACCTTTCCCTTTACGCACTGACTCCATAATTTTGAAGGCAAAAGAAGGCTCTAAACCTTGATAGATTAAATAAACCATAATATCATCTCGACAACCAATTACTTCTGATAATACGCAAGTACCACTTGTAATTAAGTCTTGTGCATTACCTAGCCAAACGTCCGTACCATGTGATAATCCCGAAATTTGAACAAGCTCACTAAACGTTGAAGGATTTGTGCTTTCTAACATTTGGCGAACAAATTTCGTCCCCATTTCCGGTACACCTAGTGTTCCTGTTTTACAGCCAATTTGTGCCGCGGTTACACCAAGCGGCTCTGGTGAACTAAAAATGCCCATTACTTCAGGATCATCGACAGGAATTGTCTTCGGATCAATACCCGATAAATCTTGCAGCATACGAATTACGGTCGGATCATCGTGCCCTAAAATATCAAGTTTTAAAATATTATCGTGAATCGAGTGGAAGTCAAAGTGCGTCGTCTTCCATTCTGAATCCTGTGCATCTGCTGGGAACTGTACCGGCGAGAAATCGTAAATATCCATATAATCAGGTACTACAATAATCCCACCAGGGTGCTGCCCCGTTGTTCGCTTTACACCGGTACACCCTTGTACGAGTCGGTCCACTTCGGCATTACGGAAAGTTAAGTCGCGATCATTCGCATACCCTTTTACATAACCATAGGCCGTTTTTTCAGCAACCGTACCAATTGTACCTGCACGGAATACATAATCTTCACCGAAAAGTTCTTTCGTGTAATTATGTGCTTTTGGCTGGTATTCACCCGAGAAGTTTAAATCGATATCGGGTACTTTATCCCCTTTGAATCCAAGGAACGTTTCAAATGGAATATCTTGCCCGTCCTTTTTATATGGCGTTCCACATTCGGTACAATCTTTATTCGGTAAATCATAGCCTGATGCAACTGAACCATCCGCGATAAACTCTGAATGCTTACAGCTCGGACAAACATAATGTGGTGGCAATGGATTCACTTCCGTAATCTCCATAAACGTCGCAACAAGCGACGAACCAACAGAACCACGCGAACCAACAAGGTAACCATCCGCGAGCGATTTTTTAACGAGCTTCGCGGAGATTAAATAAATTACCCCGAAACCATGTCCTAAAATCGATTTTAATTCTTTATCAATACGTGCTTGTACAATTTCTGGTAAAACGTCACCGTAAATACTATGTGCCATCTCGTAAGTTAAGTCCGTGACCTCATCATCAGAGCCTTCAATTTTCGGCGTATACAGGTCATCCTTAATCGGCTTTACCTCACCAATCATGTCGGCTACTTTTTGCGTATTTGTGACAACAACTTCTTTGGCTAGCTCCGGTCCTAAAAATTCAAACTCTGCAAGCATTTCATCCGTCGTACGGAAATGTACCTTTGGCAGCGGATGACGGCCAAGTGGATTCGCTCCACCCATTGAGCCAATTAAAATTTCACGGAACTTCGCATCTTCTTCATGCAAGTAATGGACATTCCCTGTAGCACAAACCGGAAGTTCTAATTTTTTGCCTAACTTCACTAGGCGACGAATAATATCTTCTAAATTCCATTCATCATGCACCGTACCACGCGCAATTAACTGCGAGTAAACAGGCTTGGGATGAATTTCAATATAGTCATAAAAACTCGCTACTTTTTCAGCCTGCTCGGGTGTTTTATTCATAATCGATTCAAATAGTTCTCCATTTGAACAACCTGAGCCAACAATTAAGCCTTGACGCAACTTCGTCAAATCAGAACGACGAATGCGCGGCACACGGTAAAATGTTTCCGTATGGGAAATCGTTACAAGCTTGAATAAGTTTTTCAAGCCGTCATTGTCCACCGCTAAAATTGTACAGTGGCTTGGACGCGCTAACTTATAACTGTCTGCCCCGCCAACATGGGTATTAAAATCATCATGATATTTAATGCCCAGCTCATCTGCCTGTTTTAATAAATGAAGCATTAACTCACCCGTTGCCTCCGTATCATAGATGGCACGGTGATGCTGTGTTAATTCAATATTGTATTTCTTCGTTAATGATTTTAAATTATGCGCCTTAATCGACGGGTTCACTAATCGCGACAACTCTACTGTATCAATCGCCGGATGCGTTACATCTTGCAAGCCTGCTTTTTTATACGCTACATAAAGGAAGCCTAAGTCAAACGGTGCATTGTGGGCAACGATTATTGAATCGCCAATAAATTCATGGAAATCGCGAATAACATCTTCAATTTCCGGTGCATCGACTAACATAGCATCTGTAATATGCGTTAATTCAATAATTTTTGGCGTTAGCTTACGGTGAGGGTTTGAGAAACGTTCAAATGTTTCAAGTACCTCGCCATTTTTATATTTCACTGCGGCAAGCTCGATAATCGTATCATACATATTCGAGAATCCTGTTGTTTCAACGTCAAATACAACATACGTCGCATCCTCTAGAAGAATATGCGCCTCTTCGAAAGCAATTGACGCACCATCATCCACTAAGTTTGCCTCTAATCCGTAAATAACTTTAATGCCATGCTTCTTCCCTGCTGCATAAGCATCTGGGAAAGATTGAACTACTGCGTGATCCGTAATCGCAACTGCTGGGTGACCCCACTTCGCGGCTTGCGTTACCAATCGATCTGCAGAAGTCATCGCATCCATCGTGCTCATCGGCGTATGCATATGCAATTCAACACGCTTTCCGCCTTCAGGTGCACGGTCTTTTTTTGATTCCTTTTCGATGACATTCACAGCATTGGCTTCGATAACGAGGTCTCGCGCAAAGTTATTGTACTTTACATTCCCACGAACACGTACCCACATACCTTTTGATAGCTTATTCATCATTTCTACATCTTCATCCGTACGTGAGAACATGTTCACAATCATCGAATCAGTATAATCGGTCATTTTAAATTCTAAAATTGAACGGCCACTACGCAGTGATTTAACTTCCGTTGCAAACACGAAGCCTTCAACAACAATTCCCGATTCTTCTTCTAAGATTTTGCGCATTTCCATAATTTCAGCGTTTTTAATAAAGGTACCCAGTTGGAACGGACGATTCTCTCCACCACTTTGCGTAGTTGTAACCGTTTTTTCGATACTTTGATAATCTTTTAACGCTTGCTTAGAAAGCTCAGCTTCTTGCACACGTTTTTCTTCTAAAAACTGCTCGCGCTGGGCAAGGAGTTCATCCGATTGTTCCACCAATTTAAACTCCATATAAATAGGCGGGAAACCAAACGCAGCGAATGATTCGGCAATTTTATCCGTGTACTTCGCCTTTAAGCTCATTAACTCTACTTCTTGCATTGTTGTCGCAACAAGCTTCTGACCTGTCCAAGTTGGCACCTGCCCACTCATTCTATTTTTCAATACAGGCGACATTTCATCAATTTGTTCAATTGCGGCAAGCCAATAATCATGAATCAACTGCTCAGTCACTTCTGGATGGCGACTTCGTAAGTTAAGTGTTATATGCGCAATATGTGAAAAGGATTCATGCATTCTTGTTCGCATAAGCTGATATAACTTATACGGAAGGATGCCTTCTAGCTCGACTGTGAAATTCCACATTCGTTTATTCGGATTTACTGTAAAACGCTGAAGATAACCTTCTTCGAAAAAGGACATATAAACATCTTCCGTAAGTTGAAGCTGTTGCAACAACATATGCAAACGTTCTTTTGCTTCTATATTTGACAAGATGTCACCTTCTTTCCTTTTTACTGAAAAAGAAAGGAAGTACATTACGTACCTCCCCCCAGTTTATAAATTTTACTTTTATTAGTTTGTGCGGAAAAATTCGTTTAGACGATCCACTAATTCTTCTTTCGCCCATTCAAATGTTTCACCTGAATGACGGAACTTCACTTCAACAATACCTTCTGATGCTTTTTTACCAATTGTAATACGCACTGGTAAACCAATTAAATCTGCATCTGCAAATTTAACACCGGCACGTTCAGCACGGTCATCGAATAATACATCATAACGGTATGATTTTAAAATGTTATATAATTCTCCAGAAAGTTGAGCTTGCGCCTCATCCTTCATGTTAATCGGTACAAGGTGTAAATCATATGGCGCTAATTGTTTTGGCCAGATAAAACCGTTGTCATCCTGGAAGTTTTCAGCAACTGCTGCAAGTAAACGAGAAACCCCGATACCGTAGCAACCCATAATAAATGGCTGTGCTCTACCTTGCTCGTCAAGGAATGTTGCATTCATTTTCGCTGAATACGTTGTGCCAAGTTTGAAAATATGGCCAACTTCAATTCCTTCAGCAAATTTGATTACGCCTTGTCCATCCGGAGAAAGGTCACCTTCTTGAATGAAACGAATATCTTGATAGCTATTAATTGCAAAGTCACGTTCTGGATTTACATTTAAGAAGTGGAATCCTGTTTCGTTTGCACCAGCTACACCATTACGAATTGATTTAATAGCATTATCTGCAATTACTTTTACATTCATCGGAAGTTTCACTGGCCCAATTGAACCTGTTTCACAGCCTAGTAATGCATTAATTTCAGCTTCTTCTGCTAATTCAACAGATTCAGCACCTAATGCATTTTTAAGTTTAATGTCATTAATTTCATGATCGCCACGAGAAAGAACAACTACTAGCTCGTCATCGATTTTGAACACTAATGATTTGATGATGTTTTGAGCGTCCACTTTTAAGAAGTTCGATACGTCTTCAATAGACTTCACATCAGGCGTTGCTACCTTCTCTAACTCAGCCACTGCTACGTCGGCTGCTTTATACGTTGTAACAACTTCAGCCATTTCAATGTTTGCCGCGTAATCTGATGAATCAGAGTAAGCAATTGTATCTTCACCGATTTCAGAAAGCACCATGAATTCATGCGTCCCTTTACCACCGATTGAACCTGCATCCGCGATTACGGCACGGAAGTTTAAGCCAAGTCGAGAGAAGATATTTGAGTATGCTTTGAACATATCATCATATGTTTCATCTAAAGATTCACGTGTCGCATGGAAAGAATATGCATCTTTCATAATGAATTCGCGGCCACGGAGTAAACCAAAGCGTGGGCGTTTTTCGTCACGGAATTTTGATTGGATTTGATAAAGTGTTAATGGTAATTTTTTATATGATTTAATTTCATCACGAACTAAAGTCGTGATTACTTCTTCATGCGTAGCACCTAGTGCGAAGTCACGATTATGACGGTCTTTTAAACGCATTAATTCTGGACCATATGCATCCCAACGACCAGATTCTTGCCATAGCTCAGCAGCTTGCATTGCTGGCATTAAAAGCTCAACCGAGTTGATTGCTTCCATCTCTTCACGAACGATTTGCTCGATTTTCGATAATACGCGTTTTGCTAATGGTAAATAAGAATAAATACCTGATGCATTTTGGCGAATAAATCCTGCGCGTAATAAAACTTTATGTGATTTTACATCTGCATCTGCAGGAACTTCACGTAAAGTTGGAATAAACGTTAAACTTTGTTTCATAAGTAGTTCCACCTTTAATTAAATTCTATAGTAAGCATAATAAAAATTAGCTCTGAGCGCTACTGTTTATCACAAAAACGCTCAAAGCTTTTCAAATTAGTAATAAAATGATTCGCCTAGAAAAATAGCCTTTGAATATCATTCCATGTAACAACGAGCATTAATACCATAAGAAGTACGATTCCGACGAAATGAACAAGCCCTTCTTTTTGACGATCAATTGGTTTTCCACGGAGTGCTTCAACTCCGAAGAATAATAAGCGCCCACCATCAAGTGCAGGTAGCGGTAATAAGTTCATAATACCAAGGTTAATGCTCAGCATCGCACCCCAATACATCAAACTATAAATACCAAATTGCGCTACTTTATCCGTTTGCTCGTATATTCCAACTGGACCAGCGAGTGCATCAATCGAGAATTCACCTGTAACAAGCTTACCAACTAATGATAAAATCAGGGTCATTCCTTCATAAGTTCGCTCTGCTCCGTAAGCAACCGCTTTAATTGGATCTTTTTCAACCGGGCTTTGATACGAAATCCCAATCAACCCGACTTTTTTGCCATTTTGTTCTTCTACTTTAGGCGTAATCATTAGCGTTTCAACTACACCACCACGCTCAACAACAAATTGTAATTCCTCGCCCGGCTTTTCTTGAACAGCTGTAGCTAAGTCATCCCAAACCGCAATCTTTTGACCATTGATTTCCGTCACTAAGTCCCCTGCCTGCATGCCTGCCTGGGCTGCCGGACTGTTATTACTCACTTCCGTAACAACTGGTTCATATGTAGGAATCCCTTGCATTAACCCTAAAATTAAGAAAATGAAAAACGCTAAAATAAAGTTAAATAATGGACCTGCGAAAATCGTCATCGCACGCTTGCCAAGTGACTTCGAATCAAATTGACGATCATACGGCGCGATAACCGTTTCTTTACCATTTTCAACAATGACTGCATTACGTGCTACAGTAAAGCGTTTTAGCTGATCATCCTCATCAAAGCCTTCAATCCATAGCTCTTTCGATAGATCTGCACGCTCAACTTCCATAAATAAAATATTTTGATAGTGATTATTTTGATTTAATACAAGTTTTTGAACAGTATTGTCATCATTCAAAATAAGCCCAACACGATAGCCTGGTTGTAATTCGATTTGATTATCCATATCCTCGCCGGCCATTCGAACATAACCACCGATTGGCAACAGACGCACTGTGTAAATCGTTTCACCTTTTGTAATTCCTAAAATTTTAGGTCCCATACCAATTGCGAATTCACGCACCAAAATACCTGCACGCTTCGCAAATATAAAGTGCCCTAACTCATGAAAGAATACGAGTGAACCAAAAATAACGATAAACGCCAAAGCTGTTTGCATAATTTCCCACCTTCACGAGCAATTTCTGCTTTTTATTTTACCATGTTCTCCACAATATTTCTTGTTTCACTATCTACATGAAGGATTGTCTCTAAATCTGGTAATAAAATCGTATCATGTGTATCCATCACACGTTCAATACATTCCTCAATTTCCAGGAATTTAATTTTCCCTTGTAAAAACAAGGCAACTGCTGCTTCATTCGCTGCATTCATTGCTGTTAAAATCGTACCGCCTGTCCGCCCTGCATCATAAGCAAGTTTTAATGCGCGGAAGCGGTCAAAATCTACTTCTTTAAAGTTTAGCTGACCAATTTGCGCTAAGTTCAAACGCTGCCCTCCAACGAGCGGTAAACGCTCTGGATAGCTCAGTGCATATTGAATCGGTACACGCATATCTGGTGTCCCAAGTTGTGCCATAACGCTTGTATCATGATATTCAACCATCGAGTGAATAATACTTTCACGATGAAGTACAACATCAATATCATCATAATCCATATCGAATAATACCTTCGCCTCGATAACCTCAAGCCCTTTATTCATCATTGTTGCCGAATCGATTGTGATTTTCGCACCCATCGACCAGTTTGGATGATTTAATGCTTCCTTCACCGTTACATCCTTCAGCTCTTCGCGTGTTTTATCACGGAACGAACCACCAGACG
Organism: Solibacillus sp.; assembly: GCA_045617525.1. Taxonomy (GTDB): domain Bacteria; phylum Bacillota; class Bacilli; order Bacillales_A; family Planococcaceae; genus JAZLIT01. The sequence continues at coordinate 16,467 of JAZLIT010000062.1, forward strand.
CAGTTAAAATCAGACGTGAAATACTTTTAGGATTTTCACCATTCATCGATTGATATAGCGCAGAATGCTCACTATCCACCGGTAAAATTGGCGCCCCGTATTTACGCGCTTCTGTCATTACAAGGTGACCTGCTGTTACAAGCGTTTCCTTATTCGCAATTGCAATCGTTTTACGCATACGAATGGCCGCAAGCGTTGACTCCAACCCTACACTACCTAATACTGCATTTACAAGGACCGTTGAGTCAGGATGCGTTGCTACTTCCACTAATCCCTTTATGCCATAAGTGAACGAAATATGCGGAAACTCTTTTGAAAGAGCGAGCGCATCATTTTCTTCCTGCATTGACACAAGCTCTGGCTGTAACAGCTTAATAATTTCACGTGATTTTTCTACATTTCTTCCGGCTGAAAATGCTACAAGCTTAAATTCAGAAGGCTGTGCCACTAAAATATCAATCGTTTGCACACCTATAGAACCCGTCGCGCCTAATAAACTAATCTTTTTCATGAAGTAACTCTCCCTTTTTTAACCAACAAAATGAAGTAAACTAAGAAGTGGTAACACAAATAACAAACTATCAAAGCGGTCTAAAATCCCACCATGACCTGGTAAAATATTGCCTGAATCCTTCACATCATAATGGCGTTTAATAGCCGATTCCACTAAATCACCCATTTGCCCAAATATAGAGCTAATAATCGCTACAATAATTAATAGCGTCCATGAAATATTAAACGGTGCAATAAATTGCATAATAGTCGCTGCTATAACCGCAAGAACTACCCCACCGACAAATCCTTCAATCGTCTTATTCGGTGAAATTTCCGGCCACAGCTTATTTTTACCTAAGGCACGCCCTGTAAAGTACGCCCCTGAATCCGTAACCCAAACAATTAATAAAGCAAAGACTAAGTAAGCAACACCCGCGTCACGCGTTGCAATTAAATAATAGAATCCAATTCCAACATAAAGTGCGCTTAAAATGATAAAACCAACATCATCAAATGTAAATCGATTTTTCACAAGCACTGTATACACTAACAATAAAATAACAGCAATGAATAATAGCTCAAACTTAGAATACGCAATTGCCTCTACTACTTTTGCTTCCCATTCACTCGGCATTAATAATGCAAATACTGCTAATAATGCTAAAACACCTGGTACTGATGTTATTTTTATTTGCTTCATACGTAAAATTTCATAAAGCCCTACCGTTGCAAGTGCGTACACTAATAATGTAAACGGTAATTGTCCATATACTACAAATGGAATAAATAGCGCTGCCGCTACCACACCTGTAATGATACGTGTTTTCAAATTATTCCTCTCCTTTTAAGCCACCATATCTACGATTTCTGCTTTGATAACCGCGAATCGCCTCTATTAGCGTAGCCTCTGTAAAATCTGGCCAATGTACATCTGTAAACCAAAATTCTGCATACGCTAACTGCCATAACATAAAATTACTCAAACGGATTTCTCCACTTGTGCGAATTAATAAATCTGGCTCTGGTAAATGAGACGTCATTAAATATTGATTTATTCGGTGCTCATCAATCGCTTCTACCGATAATTGCCCTTGTTGTACATCATGTGCGATTTTTTGCATTGCATTCACAAGCTCTGCTCGCCCACCATAATTCATAGCAAAATTTAAAATTAATCCTGTATTTTGTTTTGTTGTTTCAATTGCATTATCTAACGCTTTTCTAGTACTTTCAGGTAAAGCCTCAATTTCACCAATCGTTTCAACGCGGATATTTCGCTCCATCAGCTCTGGTAAAAATGAATTCAAAAACTGCTCTGGTAAACTCATTAAAAAATCCACTTCAGTCTTCGGACGCTTCCAATTTTCAGTTGAAAAAGCGTATAGCGTTAATACATTCACTCCTAAATCACAGGCAGAACGCGTGATTTTCCGAACGTTTTTCATCCCTTCACGGTGCCCAGCAATTCGAGGCAATGAACGTCTTTTCGCCCATCGTCCATTTCCATCCATAATAATGGCGATATGGGAAGGAATTTTTTCTTCCCGATTTATATCAACATCGCGTTGAGTGCTTTTTGCAGGTAGTTGTTTTTTTGAAAAAAGCTTTTTAAACATACACAATTCCTCCATTTGCTATACCTAGCCAGCATATACGTACTTATCATATCAAAAAGGCTTAGAACTGTGTTACATTTCTTTAAATGTTCTATTACTCTTTTCCCTTTTATTTATTTCTAAATAATTATGTAGTAGAAAGAAAAAGACGCCCTATAGTTAGGACGTCTTAATCCAAAATAAGTTCATTTAACTTATGCCGACAAATTAAACTGATAGAATTTCTTCTTCTTTGTCTTTTGCAATTGAGTCAATTTTCGCGATGAATTCATCTGTGATTTTTTGGATATCTTCACCGAAACCACGTAATGCGTCTTCAGTAATTTCACCAGCTTTTTCAGCTTTTTTCAGATCATCATTTGCATCACGACGTACGTTACGAATCGCAATTTTCGATTCTTCCGCTTCTTTTTTCACTAATTTCACAAGGTCTTTACGACGCTCTTCTGTTAGTGCAGGAATCATTAAACGAATTACGTTACCATCATTTGTTGGTGTAATACCAAGATCTGATTTCATAATTGCTTTTTCGATATCACCTAGAATCGATTTATCATACGGTGCGATTACTAGTAAACGTGCTTCAGGAACTGAAACGCCGCCCACTTGGTTAATCGGTGTTGGTGAACCATAGTAATCCATTGTGATACGGTCTAAAAGTGCAGCATTTGCACGACCAGCACGAATACTAGCTAATTCACGTGTATAAGCGCCAATCGATTTATTCATACGATCTTTTGCTTGTTCAATAATTTGTTTTGTCATTACGCATCTCTCCTAACTACTGTACCAATTTTTTCGCCCATTACTGCGCGTTTAATATTACCTTCTTCTGTAATTGAGAATACAACTAATGGGATATCATTGTCCATACATAAAGTTGACGCTGTTGAATCCATTACTTGTAATCCTTGCTGAATTACGTCTAAGTAAGTAAGCGTGTCGTATTTCACTGCATTTGCATCTAATTTTGGATCCGCTGAGTAAATACCATCTACATTGTTTTTACCCATTAAAATTGCATCTGCATTAATTTCAGCCGCACGTAATGCTGCAGTTGTATCTGTAGAGAAATAAGGGTTACCCGTACCCGCTGCAAAAATTACAACGCGTTTTTTCTCTAAATGACGTACTGCTTTACGACGAATGTAAGGTTCCGCAACTTGTGTCATCACGATTGACGATTGAACACGTGTTTCAATTCCTTGCTTCTCTAATGCATCTTGCATTGCTAATGAGTTCATAACTGTCGCAAGCATCCCCATATAATCTGCTGATGCACGCTCCATACCCATTTCACTGCCGACTTTACCGCGCCAGTAATTTCCGCCACCAACTACAACAGCTACTTCAACATCTAGGTCTACTACTTCTTTTACTTGTTTGGCAACCGTTTTGATAATCTCTGGAGATAAGCCAAAACCTGCTTCACCAGCTAATGCTTCGCCACTCAATTTAATGACTACTCTTTTATACTTTGCAACACTCATAGTAAACCTCCGCTACTCAGCTATTCGCTTTTATTATTCAGCACCTACATATACTGCTTTACCCAAAATTATTATTACAATGAATAAAAACATTAGGCTTTTCTTGAAAAATAGGGAACACGGTATATGTGCTCCCTACTTGTTGAACCTAGTTTTAGACTAAGTAATTGTTCAATTAGTTACCTTTAACTTGACTCATTACTTCTTCAGCGAAGTTGTCTTCTTTTTTCTCAATACCTTCACCAACAGCATAGCGGTTGAATGCAGTTACAGTACCGCCAGTTGATTCAACGAAAGCACGAACTTTTTGGTCTGAGTTTTTAACGAAAGTTTGGTCAAGTAAGCAGATGTCTTCGAAATATTTACCAAGACGACCTTCAACCATTTTCGCTACGATGTTTTCTGGTTTACCTTCAGCAAGAGCTTGCTCAGTTAATACTTTGCGCTCACGCTCAGTATCTTCTGCAGAAACTTCTTCACGAGAAACGTAGATTGGGTTGATTGCAGCGATATGCATAGCGATATCTTTTGCAGCAGCAGCGTCAGTAGAACCCTCAAGAACTACTAATACACCAATACGTCCGCCCATGTGTAGGTAAGCACCGAAAGCATCAGCATCAGTTTTAGTTTTGATTTCGAAACGACGTAGAGAAATTTTCTCTCCGATTGTAGCGATTGCAGTAGAAATGTAATCAGCAACTTTAACGTCACCAATCATCGTTTCTAAAGCAGCTTCAGCGTCAGCTGGTTTAGTTGCAAGTAAGTGTGCAGCTAATTCAGATACTAAAGCTTGGAACTTATCGTTTTTAGCAACGAAATCAGTTTCAGCGTTGATTTCTACTAAGATTGCTTCGTTACCTTGTTCTAAGATGAACGTAGTACCTTCAGCAGCGATACGGTCTGATTTTTTGTTAGCAGCAGCTAAACCTTTTTCACGTAGGAAATCGATTGCAGCTTCGATGTTACCTTCAGTTTGTACTAAAGCTTTTTTACAGTCCATCATACCTGCGCCTGTTTTTTCACGTAATTCTTTTACCATTTGTGCAGTAACTTGTGTCATGTAAGTTTCCTCCTCGGAAAATGAGTGTTACATACCTACGTATGTACATTTAATTTTTTACAGCTAATTTAGCTGGTATTCTATTTTTTTCAAAAAAAGGTGATAAGGGGTTTGATCCACTTATCACCTTTTAATAGCAAGGAATTACTCAGCAGATGCTTCTACTGGAGCTTCTTCTTCACCTTGTTTAGCTTCTAATAATGCGTCAGCCATTTTAGCAGTTAATAGTTTAACAGCACGGATAGCGTCATCATTAGCTGGGATTACGTAGTCGATCTCATCTGGATCACAGTTTGTATCAACAATACCAACTAAAGGAATGTTTAGTTTGATTGCTTCAGCAACAGCAATACGCTCTTTACGAGGGTCTACTACGAACATTACGTCTGGAACAGCTTTCATATCACGGATACCGCCTAAGAATTTAACTAGACGTTCGTGTTCTTTTTTAAGTTGGATAACTTCTTTTTTAGGAAGTACAGCAAAAGTACCGTCTTCTTCCATTTTTTCGATATCTTTCATACGTTTAACACGTTTTTGAATAGTACCGAAGTTTGTTAAAGTACCACCTAACCAACGTTGGTTGATGTAGTAGTTACCTGAACGCTCAGCTTCGTCTTTAATCGCTTCTTGAGCTTGTTTTTTAGTACCAACGAAAAGAACTTTACCACCATCTTGGCCAACTTGGCGCATGAAGTCGTAAGCTTCCTCTAATTTTTTAACCGTTTTTTGTAGATCGATAATGTAGATACCGTTACGCTCAACGAAGATATATTTCTTCATTTTTGGGTTCCAACGGCGAGTTTGGTGACCGAAATGTACACCAGCTTCAAGTAATTGTTTCATAGAAATTACTGACATGTGTGTTTCCTCCTAATTGTTTGGTTTTTTCCCTCCGCAATTTTCATCTGCAACAAGCTACCTACATAATGCAAGCACCACTTACTACATCAAATTGCGTGTGTATTGTTTAACACCAATTGATAATATAGCATAAAAAAAATCCCACCGCAACTGTTTATGCGTGGAATTTTATTAATAACTCAATTTCTGTTTTGCCTTTTTGCGTTCTCTTAGCTATTTCTTCAATGCTAAAACCATTTTTATAAAGTGTAACCACTTCACTTTCAAAGGTTGGCAACACTTGATTGATTGGCTCGTCAATTGCAGGTGCCGGCACAGAGTCGTTCGCTATAATGTTTTGCTTTTTATATGCATTTGCTACTATATTTTTAGGAACTGTTTTCGCACCTAGTAAAATATGCTCCAGGTCGGGCATTGCAATCGCATTCCCCTGTTCTACTAGACTCGAGATTTGCTCACGCTTTCGGTCATTCAATTGTAATGGACTACTCGTACGAGACGTTTCCGATTGCTCTTTCACTTGGTTTTGCAACTGCACTGATTGCATTGGCGCTACGACGTGTTGAATTTCACGTTCTGTTAGCTCCCGAATTAAACGATCGTTTTCATCCTTCATCTCCATTAAATAAACGCTAATCGCATCATCCATCTCACGAACCATACGCTCTTGATCTCTTTCTAAATCTTTAAATTTTGCTATTTTACTATTTAATAGAACAATGATATAAAAACTAAAAATTTGCAAAATGAAAAGAACAATAAATAATGCAGTTACCATTTATACTCCTTAGCCGCTGTAATCAATAAAATTCCCTTTAAACGGATGCTGTGCCGGCTTTTCTTCTTTTTTATTTTTCCGATCCTTCTCCATCAGCGATCGGGATTGGTCGGAGGCATTTCGCTCGCCATCTTCGTTCAGATTATCTAGCTCATCTGTTTCATTCACAGCTAATTGCTTGCGCTCAATGTCCCTTTTCAATGCTTCATTCGCATGATGCTGCTGGTTAATTACATTTTGTTGGTGGTTATCAGCGATTTTACCGGCGTCAAACGTTTTAGGGATTGCTATTTGCAATTCAATTGCTTTTAAACTCACAAATATAACCTCCTATTTAAACACTGGCCATTTCAGAAGACAATAACTTACGCAGTTTAAATAACGCTTTTGAATGAATTTGTGAAATTCGTGATGTTGAGAGTTGAAGCATTTCACCGATTTCTGTTAGCGTCATTTCTTCTGTATAAAATAAGCTTAATACTAATTGTTCTTTTTCATTTAATTTTTGTATGTTATCCGCCAAATCACTTAGTAACTCTGATTGAACAATTTGCTGCTCTGGCGTTCTTGTACGCTCATCTCGAATTACAAATGACTTTCCATCGGCCTCATCTTGATCTTGCTGTTCATTAATCGACAAGACATTTGAGAAGAAATGCTCTTGATACGTTTGGTAAACCTCTTCAACTGGTACACTCATATGTTCTGCCAGTTCTTCAGGAGTCGCATGTCGCATTAACTTCTGCTCGAGCTGCTCAATCTGACCATCAAGCTTTTTCGCCTTTTCCCTAGCAGAACGCGGAAGCCAATCCTCTTTGCGTAAACCATCTATAATCGCGCCGCGAACACGGAATGAAGCATATGTATCAAACTTTAAATCTCGGTTTATATCAAACTTATTTAACGCATCAAATAATCCCATCATACCGAGGCTGACTAAATCATCGCGCGACACACTTTTAGGGAGCCCCGCACCAATTCTTTGAACGTGGTAATTAACTAACGGTTTATACTTTTTTATTAATGTATTGCCTGCTGACGGATCACGATCATTAATCCAACTAGTCCATAACTTTTGTTCGTCATTAACAATTAACTGTGCCATCACACCCACCTCTTTTCAAGCAAAACTACTAAATTTTATTATAGCAAATTATGAATAAAATTACACTCAACCGAATATCCTCATTCCTAACTTTATTCGAACTTTCGCAAAATAAAAAAAGAGTCGAAAGTACGACTCTTTTTGAATCTATTTAGGAATTATTAATTATTGGCTCCTCTTTACTTAGCATTGTTCTTACAACCTGCGCAATATCCTCTGTACTTTCATCCGAAAACTCAACAGTAGATGTTGAAGGCTTTGAAAGCACATCATTTCCAGGATGAATTGCGGATGATGTTTGCTCTGCGTCGCTCGATACAACTAATTCGGACATTTTAGGTGTATATAAAATATAATATAATATGCCCCTTAAACCATATGCACCGACAAAACCAACGAACGCCCACAGTAATGCTATACCCATCGTAGGTAATGGCATGATAACAGCACTTGCGTTAACTAGCATAATTAAAAAACTAATCGTGAATGCAAATAAAGCAGCCCAGCAATTATACAAAAATGATCCATACATTAGATTTCACTCACTCCTTGATTTACCGTTCGAATATTTAATTTAGAGGTCTGTGGATTAAACTCAATTGTACGACCACTATTCCCCCCTGTATCTTCAGCAACTACACGAATTCCATGCTTTCGAAGCTCGTTTTTAACCGCTTCAACATTACGCGGACCAATTCGCATCGTATCTTTATCTGATGTAAATTGAAACATTTGAGCGCCACCCGCAATTTTTGCCTTTAAGGATAATTTAGAGGCACCTTCTGCTTTTAATAGCTCAATAAGCGCCGCTATCCCTGTATCTGCGAATTTTGCCACATTGATTGCACCCGAACGACTTAATGTAGAATCAGGTAACATGACATGAATTAAGCCAGCTACATGCTTGAGTTCATCGTATAAAACAACACCCACACAAGAACCTAAACCAGAAGTTCGAATTATATTCGGAACTTTAACTACATTCATTTGTGCTATGCCAACTTTTATTATTTGGTTTGAATTCGTTAGGATCATTAAGTAGTTACCCCCAACGCTTTAAAAATCGCGTCGAAGGAGCCAGGATCAGGCAATAAGAAGAAGTGGCCATGAACCTGTCCTACATAATCGCTTAATTCATCAAAGATGGTCGTGTTAATCACAATAACATGATCACTTACTTGAGATAATTCAATCAAACCAATACTAATAATCGCACCAAACATATCTATACTTAGCCCTGGAACAGTTGGATATAATTTTAACCCTGTGAAATCAGAAAGTGCAGATAAATAAGAACCCGATAAAATATTGCCCAACTCTTGCATTGCAGATAAGCCTAATTCCGAAAATGGAGGCTGATTAAAATCAAAGGTCGGGTCATGGATTAAATGACGAATAAATTGATTTGCTTGCGTGGTTGGAAGTGTAAAAAACATACTCCCCAAGACATCCCCTTCAATACGAAGGAATATACCAACCACTACATTTTCCGCCCCACCCGAAATTTCCATCATTTCATCAAACGTCACCATTTCTACATTTGGGACATGCATATCGATTTTCGTATTAAGTAACGCTGATAGAGCTGTTGCCGCATGTGCCGCCCCAATATTGCCGATTTCTTTTAGTACATCTAATTGAATCGACGTAATTTTATCATTATAGTTCAATACAATCCCTACTTTAATAGATTCTAGGCGAACTATTAAATTGCTCGCCTAGAAAATTAGTCGTTTAGTCTAATGGATTAAGTACTTTTTCAAGGTGCAATAAAATCAATAAGCGATTATCTAATTTTGCTACACCCGAAATGAATTCTTCTTCTAAAGAACCAGCTACTTCTGGCTGCTGTTCAATCGATTCAATTGAAATATCAAGCACATCATTTGCAGAATCTACGACAAATCCTACTTCCATGTTTTCCAAAGTAACAATGATAATACGTGTAGTGTCTACATTTCCTGAGATAGGTAGATTAAAACGGTCACGTAAATCAATAATTGGCGTCACTACACCGCGTAGGTTAATAACACCTTTCACAAAATCAGGTGTTTTCGGTACGCGTGTAATATGCATCATTTTTTCAATGCCTTGAACATGAGATACAGGAATTACGTACTCTTTATCTGCTAATTGAAAAACGATTACCTTCATAAATTGTTGCTCTGTCGCATTTGTCATCTTTTACACCTCATTTATTCGATTTACTTTAAAAGCGCGTTACAGTCAACAATAAGAGCAACTTTACCGTTGCCTAAAATTGTTGCACCCGAAATCGCGAAAGTGTTCGTTAAGTAATTCCCTAAAGATTTCAGAACGATTTCTTGCTGCCCAATAAACGAATCCACTACTAAACCAGCAAGTTTTTCACCTTTACGTACAATTACTACAGAATGGAACTCATCATCTTTTAATTCCGGACGTGGAACTCCGAAGATATCATCTAAGAATATAAGTGGTACGACTTTCCCACGGAAGTCGATAACCTTTTGATTATGCGCATTTAAAATGTCTGATGTTCGGATAATTGAAGTTTCAATAATCGATGAAAGTGGAATCGCATATGTTTCACTTTCAATTTCAACTAACATAACACTAATAATTGATAGCGTTAATGGTAATTGAATAGAGAATACTGAACCTACATTGTACGTAGATTCAATTGAAATATTGCCGCCTAGCGATTCAATCGTCGTTTTAACAACGTCTAGTCCTACGCCACGTCCAGATATATCCGAAATGACATCAGCTGTAGAGAAACCTGAAGCTAAAATTAGCTCATTCGTTTGTTTCTCTGTTAACAATTCAGCTTGTTCAACCGTTACAATACGCTTAGAAATTGCTTTTTCAAGCACTTTTTCACGGTTAATACCTGCACCATCATCTTCAATCTCGATAAATACGTAGTTACCACTATGATATGCACGTAACTGTACCGTACCTTCTGCTGGCTTCCCTTTCGCACGACGAACCTCTGGAGATTCGATACCATGGTCAAGTGAATTACGGATTAAATGTACAAGCGGGTCGCCAATTTCATCAATAACGGTACGATCTAATTCTGTATCAGCACCGATGACTTCAAGGTTGATTTGTTTGTTTAAATCACGTGATAACTGACGAACCATTTTCGGGAAACGATTAAATACAGTTTCAACAGGTACCATTCGCATTGTTAATACGATGTTTTGTAGATCTCCCATTGTACGGCTCATTCTTTCAACTGTTTCATTTAACTCTAAATGATTTACTTCAGTTGCAATCGATTGTAGGCGGCCACGGTCAATAACAAGTTCTTCAAATAAATTCATTAACACGTCTAAACGTTCGATATTCACACGAATTGTCTTACTAGACGCATGTGTAGTAGCAGTTGGCTTATTGCCATTTGCTTTCACTACTTCCTGTGTTTGCGCAACATTTTCACCAGTTGCTACTTCTACAACTGGTGCTTGTGTAGTATCTTCTTTTTTCGAAGTACCAAATGCGGCTGTATCAATCGCTGTCACCGTAACAGTGCCAACTTCTGATACTTTTAGAATCATCTTCTGTAAATCATCTGCTGGTAATTTAGAAATATAGGCAACATAGAAATCGTTATCAAAATTTTCTGCTTCTAACTGCTCTACTGTCGGTGAAGATTTAATAACATCTCCGTTTTTTTCTAAAATTTCAAATACCATATATACACGAGCTGCTTTTAATAAGCAGTCTTCACGTAAAGAAACAGCCACTTCATATATCTCAAAACCTTGCTCTTTTGATTGTGTAAGAACAGTCGCCTCAAAGCTATCGTACATTAGCTTCATTTCAGTTGCATTTGGAACTCCAACAACTGTTGCAGCCACTTCAGTTGATACTCCGACTTTCGAAAATACAACTTTAGCAACTTCTTCTCCTGCATCAATTCTTTTTAATAGTTCTACTGTACTTTGAACATCACGTTTTCCGTCTCCACCATCGGCAATATCAAAAACCATCGCTTCCAAGTGATCTACGGATTCAAAAACAACGTCCAAAATCTCAGCTGAAACTTTAATCTTTTCGTTACGAATTGCATCTAAAACGTTTTCCATTTTATGTGTTAAATCCGCTAAATCCTCGTATCCCATTGTGGCAGACATCCCTTTTAACGTATGCGCCGAACGGAAAATTTCCCCTACAATTGCTAGGTCTTCAGGATTTTTTTCTAATGCTAAAAGATGCTCGCTACATGCTTGTAGATGCTCTTTACTTTCATCAATGAACATTTCTAAATATTGATTTACTTCCATCAAAGGACACCCCTTTAAGGCATATATTTCATAATTGTTTTTGCAATATCATCTACATCAGCCACTTCATCTACAAGCTGCGTTTCCAAGGCAGCTTTGGGCATTCCATATACAATACAAGTTTGTTGTGATTCTGCTATTGCCATTACGTTACCGCTATTCTTTAGTTGAATTAAACCTTTAGAGCCGTCATAGCCCATTCCTGTCATAATGATTGCAATTTTATCAAAATCATTAAAACGACTTACACTTTCGAACAAGACATCTACACTTGGACGATGTCCGGAACGGGGTGCTTCTTCTTGATCTAAAACGATTGCATACGATGAACCAACTTTTCTTAATTTCATATGGTAGCCACCAGGTGCAATAAATGCTGTGCCATTCTGAAGGATATCTCCATGCTCAGCTTCTTTTACACTTATTTCACTTAATTGATTCAATCGATTCGCTAATGATTTGGTAAACCCTGGCGGCATATGTTGAACAATTAAAATTGGTGCTGCAATATTCTTAGGAATCTTTGTAATTACTTCTTGGAGCGCACGCGGCCCTCCTGTGGATGTTCCAATTAAAATCACTTTTTTTGACACCGAACTCCAGTCTGGATTTTTCATTCCTAATACTGGCGGTTTCTCAATGGTAACGGAACTTATCGTTTTAGCTTTAAGTTGCGATACCTTCGTTTCAATTGGTGACAATTTTGCGCCAATCGGTTTTTTCAATTTTGCAATTGAAACTAACGCAGCCTGTTCGACTTTATGAATTAATTCATTTTTAATTTTATGTAGGTCTAAAGAAATCGTCCCGCTTGTCTTAGCTACAAAATCTACTGCGCCATACTCCATCGCAGTTAAAGTATTGTCAGTTCCTAGCTTCGTTGTACTTGAAAGCATCACAACAGCCACCGGACAAGTTTGCATAATTTCTTTTAATGCGTCTAAACCGTTCATCTCAGGCATTTCTACATCCATTGTTACAACGTCAGGTGCTAATTGCTGGATTTTTTTTATTGCATCTTTCCCATTTCTAGCTGTCCCAACAACTTCAACCCTTTGATTATCTACAAAAAAGTCACTAATTAGCTTTCTCATAAAAGCAGAATCATCCACAACCAAAAGTTTGCTTTTCTTAGAGAAGTCCAATTAATCACGCCCTTTCGAGAATATACTTCTTAACTTACCAATAAAGCCTACTTTCTCTTCAAATGCATGAATTTCAGTCGCCGTCTCCTGTATAAAACGACTTACAATTTTTTGCATCGCTTTAGAAATCGGTGCATCTGGATATAGAATTGAGAAAGGCACTTGCTCACGCACCGATTTACGAACGGCAGGATCTTCTGGAAGTGATCCGAGAATTGTAATTTTTTTATTTAAAAAGCGTTGCATCGCATAACTCAATCTCTGTAATGTTTCTTCGCCTTCTTCACGAGAAAACGCACGATTACATAATAAATAAAAGTTCTTTTCTGCATCCTTCATGTGAATAAATTTCATCATTGAATAGGCATCCATTATCGATGTCGGTTCTGCAGTCGAGATTACAATAATCTCATCTACAGATGACAACAATTCAAGCGACCAGGAAGTAGCGCCAGCACCCATATCAAATAAAATATAATCATACGTCTTTTGGAGCTGTTCAAACGCAATGATCAAATTTTGAAACATGACCGGAGACCATTCCACTAAAGATGACATTCCCGAACCACCCGAAATATAACTTAGTCCATTTGGTCCATCATAAATAACATCTTCCAACTGAAGTTGACCTTCAAGATAGTCATTTAAACTAGATTGCACTGTTTTACCTATTAAAATATGAATATTCCCCATTCCAATATCCATATCCAAAATAACTACCTTTTTTCCAGACTTTGCAAGAAGTGTTGCGAAATTTGCAGAGAAATTACTTTTCCCAACACCACCTTTGCCACTGACAACAGCAATCGAACGCCCTTGAAATTCCTGGCTTTCTAGCATTTTCATACGTAATTTTTCAGCTTGATCTCTCATGTCAATTCTCCTTGAAAGAACATTTCAAATAAACTTTCTAGCCGGGCCTGTTCGATATCCTCTGGTACTTCTTGTCCATTCGTGTAGTAAGCAAGTCCCTTATTATATTTAATCATTAAATTAAATATAGTGCCAATAGAATTTGATTCATCTACCTTAGTAAAGATAAATTTTTCGATAGGGACGTTTGAAAATTGTTCGATAATTAATTCTAGGTCTTTTTGCTTGGATGTCATTGATAACACTAAATAGGACTCAGCACTTCCATCGAAATTAATTAGCTTCTGTAAATCCTTAACATATTTAGCCTCTTTATAATTACGCCCTGCAGTATCGATAAAAATCAAATCTAGATGGGATAGCTTCTGCAAAGCTGCATCATAATCTTCTGCACTATAAACAATTTCAACAGGTGCCTGTAAAAGTGCAGCATATGTTTTTAATTGCTCAATTGCTGCAATTCGGTAAGTATCTGTTGTAATAAAACCTATTTTTTTCTTTTTTTCAAGAACTGACCTTGCCGCCATTTTCGCTATCGTAGTTGTTTTCCCTACACCAGTAGGTCCTACAACGTGAATGTACTTCTTTTCATACGATAATCCACTTATTGGGTTATCGCCAATCCGACTAACTAAATATTTTTTTGTAATATCTTTCATTTCCTCAAACGTAAGCGAAGTTGCTTTATTTTTTGAAAGGATAAAAAGCTCATCACTAATTGGTGTGATAAGCTCATCATCTAATTCTTGCGCCTTTAAAAAATCAATGAATGATCGTAACTCATCTGAATATTGGGATTGCATAGAATCCTTTTTGATCGATTGCATGATTACTTTTAAGTCTGCAATTTCTTTTTTCAATTCTGAAGGCAATTCTACTTCAGTTGGAACTACCTGTTGAATCGGATGAATGGGTTGAATGGGTTTATTTACTTGAAATATAGGAAAAGAAGGTGCAGCAGGCTTTTTCTCAATACGATCAATGCCTGCTACTACTTCAAAATGTTTATTTTGGATTAAGCCAAAAAACTTTTTTATAGTGACTACTTTTGAATTTAAAATTACTGCATCATCACCAAGTTCTGTACGAATCTGTTTCATCGCTTCAGCAATCGTTGGTGCCTCATATTTTTTCATTTTCATTCAACATTCACCACCCCAACACTTTGTATTTCCACTGCCGCATCTAACTCGTTATAAGATAGAATCGGAATTTGCGGGAAGTATCTTTCAGTCAATTGTCTTAAATACAATCGTACGCCAGGCGAGCAAAGAATTAATGGTGATTGCTCCATAAAGGAAACGCGCTCCACTTCTTTTGCAATGGCTTCGAGTACGAATTGCGAATCTTGCGGATCCATCGCCAAATAATTGCCATGATCCGTTTGTTGGATGCTATCTGCAATCATTTTTTCAACTTTTCCTGAGACTGTAATTACTTTAAGTGATGGCTGACCATTCACAAACTGTGTCGTAATCTGTCGTGCCAATGCTTGGCGAACATACTCAGTCAATATATCCGGATCACTCGTTAATTTTGCATAATCTGCTAGCGTTTCAAAAATGATTGGCAAGTTACGTATAGAAACATTCTCGCGTAATAATTTTGATAATACTTTTTGAATTTCACCAATAGATAATGGATTCGGTGTTAAATCGTCCACTAAAATACTATGCGATTCGCGTAAATGATCGATTAATTGCTTCGTCTCTTGTCGTCCAAGTAATTCATATGCATTTGTGCGAATCATTTCCGTCAAGTGGGTTGAAACAACACTTGGAGGATCTACAACGGTATATCCTAGCATTTCTGCATCCTCTTTAACAATTTCGGTAATCCATTTCGCTGGTAGACCAAACGAAGGTTCAATTGTTTCAATACCGTCAATTGAATCATCATCCCCTGGGCTCATCGCTAGGAAGTGGTCGAGTAAAAGTTCCCCTCGAGCAGCCTCATTGCCTTTAATTTTAATTCGATATTCATTCGGCTGAAGCTGAATATTATCTCGAATACGTACAACAGGGATAACGATACCAAGCTCTAATGCTAATTGACGACGAATCATTACAACACGGTCCAATAAATCTCCACCTTGAGTTGCATCAACGAGTGGAATTAAACCATAACCAAATTCAAATTCAATCGGATCAACACTTAATAGATTGACAACATTTTCTGGACTCTTCATCGTATCCGTAGCAACTTCCTCTTCCATTTCGAGTGAATCCTCAAGGTCGACTTTTTTATCTCGATCCATTAAGAATGCACCGAGAATTAAGGCACCTGAGATTGGGAGTGTAATCCAAAGAGGAATTGGTGTGAAAATCCCTAATAGGAATATGGTAGCTCCAGCTACATATAATAATTTTGATTGAGCAAATAACTGATTTGTGATATCAGAACCTAGATTTCCATCTGAAGCAGCCCGTGTTACCACAATACCTGTTGCTGTAGAAATTAATAGTGCTGGAATTTGTGAAACTAAACCATCCCCGACTGTTAAAATAGAGAATTTAGCCGCTGCTTCACCAAACGTATAGCCAAGCTGCACCATTCCTATAATCATCCCGAATAAAAGGTTAATGAATACCATGATAATTGAGGCAATGGCATCCCCTTTCACGAATTTTGTGGCACCATCCATGGCACCATAGAAGTCAGCCTCTCCAGACACTTTCGCACGGCGTTCCCGTGCATCTTTTTCTGAAATCATACCTGCATTTAAATCCGCATCAATACTCATTTGCTTACCTGGCATTGCATCAAGCGTAAATCGTGCGGCAACCTCTGCTACACGCTCTGCCCCTTTAGTAATTACAATGAACTGAATAATAACAAGTAACATGAAGATAACAAGACCAACTAATATATTACCGCCCGTCACGAAATTACCAAACGTCTCAACTACATCACCAGCATCACCAGTAGATAAAATAGCACGTGTAGTTGATACGCTTAAACCTAAGCGGAAAAGTGTTAATAAAAGAATAATAGAAGGGAATATCGAGAAATCTAAAGCTTCCTTCATATTCATGGCTGTTAAAAGTACAAGTAAGGCAAGCGTTATATTAATGATAATTAAAAAGCTAAGTAACCATGTCGGAAGAGGGATAATGAGCATGGCTACAATCATAATTACTGCAGCCAAAACCCCTAAGTCACGCAAATTCATTGTTTACCCTCCTGCTTTTGTGCACTAAATTTTACGTTTTATACGGTATACATAAGCTAATATTTCGGCCACTGCTTTAAAGAACTCATCAGGCACCTGGTCGCCAATTTCAACTTGATCATACATACTTCTTGCAAGTGGTCTATTTTCAACCATCGTTACATTATTTTCCTTCGCAATTAATTTTATCTTTTGTGCGATAAAATCAGTTCCTTTTGCCACTACTCGTGGCGCCTCCATGCTATCCTCGTCATAGCGAAGAGCAATCGCATAGTGGGTTGGGTTTGTGATAACGACATCAGCAGATGGCACTTCTTGCATCATTCTTCGCATGGCCATTTCACGCTGACGTTGTTTGATTTTAGATTTAATAAGTGGATCACCTTCCGCATTTTTATGCTCGTCTTTAATATCCTGTTTCGCCATTTTTAAGTTCTTTTCATATTCATATTTCTCATACAAATAATCAATAATAGCGATAAAGATAAGCATAAATGCTGCTGCAATCCCCATAATTCCACTTAAAAACGCCACCGTAGCTAAAATTTCAGCTGGCGTATGAAACCCTAAACTTAAAACATCTTCTAAATAAATTAGGATTACAATCGTTGTAACTGCACCAATAAAACTAACTTTCAATAATGATTTTATTAGATTACTAATGGACCTCATCGAAATAATTTTTTTTATCCCTTTAATCGGATCCATCTTCTTTAAATCTATTTTCAATGTTTCCATCGTAAATAATAAACCAAACTGCAAATAGTTACCTCCAATACCTGCAATTACTGCAACTGCCATTACCGGTAATAAAATGAACGCCATTTCAGTTAACATTTCAACATACATAACAAGTACCGTCTCTGCACTTAATATCTCGATAAATATATCTCGTTGAAAAGATTGATTCATAATATTCAAGAGCCGTTTATACATAAAGCTAGCGAAGAAAAATAGGAAAAAGAACATGACAAGTAACAATAAACCAGCCGTTACGTCCTGACTTTTTAATACTTGACCTTTCTTCCGCGCATCTTGACGCTTTTTCGGCGTCGCTTTTTCTGTTTTTTCGCCTGCAAAGAATTGTAAATCTAATAAAACATATAATTTCATATTAACCACCGCCTAAAATCACCATTAAATCTCTAAGAGAATAAATCAACAATTCAATTAGATTTTGCATCAATTGGATTAACACACCCATCGTTACGATAAGTACTAAAAAGCCAACAGCAATTTTAATTGGAAAGCCAATTACGAAAATATTCATTTGCGGGACAGTTTTACCGGTAATCCCAAGTGCTAATGTAACTAAAAATAACGTTGCAACTATTGGAGCTGACATTTGAAACGCAATGACGAATACCGTTGCAAAGAGCCTCATAATAAACTCAACTGTATTCTCACTTCCGAAATCTGGAAACAACTGGTCGTAAGGTAAAAACTGATAGCTATAATAAATACCATCCAGAATTAAGTGATGACCATTAATTGCAAGTAATAATAAAAGCGCCAAGAAGTTGAAAAATTGACCCATTAGCGGACTTTGTGCGCCAGTTTGCGGATCAATAACATTAGCCATCGCAAACCCCATTTGGAAATCCACTAATCCACCAGCAATTTGCACAGCCGACATAACGATATAAGCCATCAAACCTAGCATTAAACCAATTAAGGCTTCCTTTAAAATAAGTAAAAAATATGTACCGTCAATAGCAAGTTCGGCTGAAGGAAATGTGTAATACATCATCCAAGCCAAAACGATTGATAATCCAATTTTAACTTGGCTCGGAATTGCCCGATAAGCAAAAAGTGGCACAGCGATAAAGAAGGTTGATACACGGACAATAATTAATAATAATATTGATATTTCAGGAAAGAATTCTATCATATCAATCTCCCTAACCTATGTATCTAACTAAATTATTTAATATATCATGAAAATAACCTGTCATTTGTGAAAGCATCCACGGTCCAAAAAAAACGATTGCGAGAAATACGCCAATAATTTTAGGGACAAATGCTAATGTTTGCTCTTGAATCGATGTCGTTGCTTGGAATATACTTACGAGCAACCCTGTCCCAAGTGCAACTAATAATAAAGGTCCAGATGTAATAAGGACGATATAAATAGCTCTTTCTGCAATTGAAATAACCATTTCTTGTGACATAATTTATCATCCCCTAAAAACTTTGAAGTAGTGATTTCATAATTAAATACCATCCATCCACTAAAATGAAAAGTAAAATTTTAAATGGTAACGAAACCATAACCGGTGGTAACATCATCATACCCATAGCCATAAGTGTACTTGCCACAACCATATCAATTACTAAAAATGGGATGAAGATCATAAAGCCCATTTGGAATGCAGTTTTTATTTCACTTAAAGCAAAGGCAGGTACGAGCATCGTAAGGGGAATATCTTCAACAGATGTTGGAGATTCTGCTTGGTTGTATGTAATAAACAACTCTAAATCCTTTTGCCTCGTGTGCTTCGCCATAAACTCTTTAAATGGGAGTGAAGCACGTTCATACGCTTCTTCAAGTCCAATTTCTTCATCAAACAAAGGCTGCAATGCGGTTTCGTTTACCTCTGAGAATACTGGAGCCATTATAAAGAACGTTAAAAATAACGCGAGTCCAATTATCACCTGATTGGGTGGCATTTGTTGCGTTGCAAGCGCTGTACGCGTAAAAGATAGAACAATGACAATCCTTGTAAATGAAGTCATTAATATTAAAATACTTGGTGCTAATGATAGAATCGTTAGTAAAATAAGTAATTTAACAGAGGTTGCAACATTTGATGGATCTGATTCAGAAAAGACTGAAATAAAATCATTCATGCTTATTCTTCTCCTTTTCCTTCCATCCTTCTAATTCACCACTTCGCTCTTTTTTAATTTCATCTAACTTGGAATTAAATAAATTGTTGAACGATACTGCTTCTTTATTTTTACTATCTTTTTTTTGTGATTTCTTACGGAACAAGTCAATTATAAATGGACTTGTAGACATGTCTTGTTGTTTATCCAGGTAAATTTCTAAAATTTGATTCATCTCTTGTTCATCTTGGATTTCTTTTATTAATTGAATGTTTTCTCCAACACCCACTAAATAGATTCGATTTCCAATCTGTAATAATTGCACCGATTTTTGTGCACCTAAAGATAATCCGCCTAGATTTTTAATTAAACTATTTTGCTGATATGCCATGTTTTTACGATTAATAAATTTCAAAATAAATACTAATAACCCTACAACAAAAACTAATGCTAACAAAATTTTTAAATAATCCAAGACGCCAATAGAAGGAGATGCCGTTTCAGTCTTATCTGTCCCGGCATCCTCATTTTTATTTGAACAATTTTCTAAATTCCCATTTCCTATACAATCACTCACAAAGCCGTTCCCTACCGAGGCAAAAGAAAGGCTTGGAGTGATTGAGCTAAACAGAACGATGAACATGCATACAAAAACCATTTTTTGAATGAATGATTTTTTTTTGCTCATATTCTTAACTCAACGCTTTTTGAATTGCTTCTATTACACGGTCTGCTTGGAAAGGCTTAACGATAAAGTCTTTTGCTCCCGCTTGAATCGCATCAATTACCATTGCTTGTTGACCCATTGCAGAACACATAATTATAGTCGCATTTGGGTGATTAGATTTAATAGCTTTAAGTGCAGCAATGCCATCCATTTCAGGCATTGTAATATCCATTGTTACTAAATCCGGGCGCAATTCATTGTATTTATCAATAGCTTGTAATCCATCTGCTGCTTCCCCTACAACTTCAAACCCATTTTTCGTTAAAATATCCTTGATCATCATGCGCATAAATGCTGCATCATCAACAATTAAAATCTTTTTAGACATAATTTTATTCCTCCATTTAAAAACTAGCGTAAATTATTTAATCGATCTGCTTGGCTTGAAATATCTGTAATACGTACACCAAAGTTTTCGTCGATTACTACTACTTCACCTTTTGCAATTAATCGATTATTCACAAGAATATCTACAGGTTCACCCGCAAGTTTATCTAGTTCAATAATTGAACCACTTGAAAGTTCTAAAATTTCTTTTACAGAGCGCTTCGTACGGCCTAATTCCACTGATAATTGTAGTGGAATATCTAATAGCATGTTTAAATTACGTGCTTCTGATTGAGAAATATTCGCTGTTTCAAAGCTTGCAAATTGCACTTGTTGCACATTCGCTGACGGTGCAACATATTGTGGTTGCTGATATACAGGTTGCTGATACATTGCTTGTTGCATCTGCTGTTGTTGGTATATTGGCTGCTCATGCATCGGTTGTTGCATTTGCTGCTGTTGGTACACCGGCTGCTCATACATCGGTTGTTGCATCTGCTGTTGTTGCTGTTGTACAGGCTCCGGATTCATTGGAGCAGGTACACTTTCTGGTTGTGGAGCAAGTGGCTCGTCTTCACCCATTAGTGATTTAACAATTTTTTTACTGAAATTTAATGGTAATAACTGCATTAATTTCGAATCAATTAACTCACCAATTTTTAGTCGGAACGAAACACGTACTAATAATTCATCTTCAAGTATCTTGGCTTTTCCTTGATTACTCGCGATATTCATTAAATCGATTGTTGGAGGCGAAATATCTACTTTTTGATTAAATACTGTAGACATTGATGTAGCCGCCGACCCCATCATTTGATTCATCGCTTCTTGTACAGCACTTAATTGAATTTCACTTAATTCCGGTTTAGGATTTAATCCATCTCCACCTAACATTAAATCGGCAATGATTGCTGCATCACTTTGCTTAATAACAAGCAGGTTCATACCTGATAAACCTGTTGTATATTCTACTTGGACAGCAACATAAGGATGTGGAAATTCCTCTTCTAATCTATTACGGTTAATCATTGATAGACTTGGCGTTGTTATTTCCACCTTTTGTCCTAGTAAAGCGGATAATGCAGTAGCAGAACTACCGAAGGAAATATTCCCCACCTCACCTAATGCATCTTGTTCAATTGGAGTTAAGTATTCATCCAATTCAATTGTATCACTATCTTCTGAATTTACATGTGAATTTTTTTCTTCCAATGTTTCGCCCCTTAATAGAGCCTCGATTTCTTCTTGGGAGAGCATTTCATCACTCATCTTCCTCTCCTCCTTTCAAAGGGTCGATAATTTGGACAGCCATTTTTTTGTTTAATTTACCAGGTTGTACTGTAAACTTCGGTAAATTTCCAACTTTTAATGTTAGCGGATCCTCTATCTTTTGGTTTAATTGAATTACATCTCCAATAAACAATTGCAAAAAATCTTCAATTGAAATATCAGAAGTACCAAGTTCAGCTATTACTGGTAACTCGGCTTGTTTAATACGATTTTCAAGCATTTTTGACTGCTCTGGAGAAATAGCTTTTGTGTTTGTTTGCATCCAATAGCGTACCGATAAATTACTTATGATTGGCTCTAAAACGACGTGAGGTACGCAAATATTAATCATGCCTGACGTTTCACCGATAATTGTATTTAATGAAATAACCACAACCGTTTCATTTGGCGAAATCATTTGTAAAAACTGTGGATTAACTTCTAACTCAACCAGCATTGGATCAATCTCTGCTACGTTTTCCCATGCTTCACGTAAATTATCAAACGACCTTTCAAATAGGTTCGTCATAATCTTTGTTTCGATTTCTGTTAAATTATTAACGTTACTATGACTCGATCCAGCACCGCCCATTAAACGATCTAGCATTGAATAAGCGATGTTTGGATTGATTTCCATTAAAATATTACCATCTAGTGGTGGTACTTCAAATACATTAATTAACGTCATTTTCGGTATCGATCGAACGAATTCCTCAAATGGGATTTGGTCAACCGACGCGACTGTAATTTGAACGTACGTACGTAGTTGAGCCGAGAAAAATGTCGTAAGTAATCTTGCGAAATTTTCATGTATACGGGTCAAACTTCGGATTTGATCTTTTGAGAATCGAAGCGCTCGTTTAAAGTCGTATGCTTTTACACGTCTTACGTCATCCTCTTTTTTCATTTCATCTGCTGACATTTCACCAGTAGAAATTGCTGAGAGTAACGCATCAATCTCGGATTGAGATAAAACATCTCCTGCCATTTGCCCACCTCCATTTCATGTTGTGTTTCAGTTAATTAATGATGTAGGAGGTAATGTATACTTGCTGTACTTCACCTTCTTGCATCAGTTCATTAATTTGAGCCTTCAGCGTCTTTTGGAAAGTTATTTTACCTTGCTTCCCTTCCAAATCAGCCTGCGTCATTTCTGACATTTCTTGAATAACAAGATTCTTCACTTGGAAATCACGTTTTGCTAACTCAATTCCAGCTTCTTCGCTATTCGTTTGAATTTTTAATTGAATTTTAATAAAACGTTTATCCGCTAAGTTTGTCGTGATTTCAGGAATATCCACTGATGAAATGACAATATCATCAATTGTAGGCTCAGCAAGACCAGTTTCTTCCTTGTTTAGCTGTGTGAACAACACATAAAAAATCCCACCCAGTAATGTAATTGAAACTAAAATAATTAACATGACCATAAGAAGCTTATTATTCTTCATTCTCTTCACCTCGGAGGTAAGGATTTGATAACACTTGAACTTTCCTATAAAAGGCAATTACCTTTTCTCTTACCTGTTCTTCAGATTCTCGCACTAGAATTTTAGAACCAGTCGTCAATGTAATTGTTGTATCAGGAAAAGATTCGACTGTTTCTATGTACAATGCATTGAGCGTAAAAACCTTTGCATTTAAACGAGTTAATTCGATCATTAAAATTGGGCCGGAACTCAATGAGAGCCGGCCCGACCCTCCCTTACAATGCGTTTATATTACTGTTTTATCGTTTTAAATTAACTAGTTCTTGTAAAATCTCATCAGATGTTGTGATGATACGAGAGTTAGCTTGGAACCCACGTTGTGCAACGATCATTTCAGTGAATTCTTCCGATAAATCTACGTTAGACATTTCTAAGAAACCTGATTGAATTGAACCAATACCACCAACAGTAGCTACTTGTCCGTATGCTGCTCCTGAGTTAGCTGTGATTTGGAAGTAATTACTTCCTTCTTTCTGTAGACCTGAAGCATTTGGGAATTTCACTAGAATTACCTGACCAGCATATTGTCTATCACCTTTGTAGTCAACGTAGTTAACGGTACCGTCTTGTCCAATTGTCATTGATTGAGCAGTTGTTGGAATACGGATTGGTGATACATCGGCAGTTAAATCTAGTCCTTCATCCTCAGCATCTACTAGATTACCTGTAATATCACCTAAACCATTTTCATTTTTTTGATTATCCGCTTCAGTTCCATCAATTGTATCGCCATCGTCACTAATAGATAATTCATCACTTGCATGCCCCACTAAATATCTACCATCTCCATTTACTACATATCCATTTCGGTCCATATAGAAATTTCCCGCACGTGTATATAAGATATTTGAATAACCTTCTTCTTGAATCACTCCATCTTCATCCGGAAGGCCATTTGCATCCCCTACCATGAAAAATCCATCGCCTGAGATTGCTAAATCAAGTGTACGACCTGTCGTTTGTAGTGATCCACCATTGTGAATTGTATCGATTGCTGCTAACTGTGATCCTAAACCTACTTGTACCGCGTTAACACCACCTCGTGTTGCCGATGGACCTGAAGCACCAGTTTGCGTTTGAGAGATTAAATCCTTGAAAACCGTACGTTCCTTTTTGAATCCGTAAGTGTTTACATTTGAAATGTTATTACCAATTACGTCTAATTTCGTTTGGAAGTTTTTAAGACCTGAGATACCTGAATACATTGAACGTAACATTTATATTGTTCTCCCTTCGTTTTGAAAAATAAGTTATCTTATTATTTCTCGAATATCGATTTCTGTCTGTATCAATCGGTCAACAGACGAAAGCTCCCTGTAAAGGTCCGGCTTTATAGCACGATTGTGCCATCTATATTCGTGAACAATTGTTCTCTTGCTTCTTGTCGATCTAAAGCTGTAATAACCGTATTATTTTTAGCACTAATTATTAATGCTGCTTGCTCTAACAATACAAGTGGTTGATTAACACCTTTACTTTTCGCTTCTGAAACCTTTGTGGAAATCGCTTCCCATTCATGATCAGAAATTGAAATATCACGTAATTGCATGCGTTCATTCGCATGTTTACTGATTTTTAATGTATCATTTGTTGTTGTTATTTCTTCTAAATACTTTGCAAATGATGTGTTCGGTTGCGCGACTAGATTTTTAGGTTTCGATAAATTTGGTTGGAATGGAATTTGATGAATATTTATACGATTCATATGTCCACCACCTACTATAAAAGCTCAAATTGATCTTTTGTTAAGCGTATATCATTTGGTAAATTATAAAAAATACTCGTACCTGTATTTGTGATTGACTCTATAATAGCCTCAATCATATCGTTATCAGCATTTTTATACTGAACCGATTTACCAATTAGTTGGCTAGCTGTTACAAATGGATTTTCTTCAGTTTTTGATGTACCAAGATCTGTTTTTGAAGTACCAAGAATAGATGAAATATTTCCCGATGTAAGTTCTTTGCCATCTGCAAGAATAAAAATAGGTTCCCCATCTTTGAATTTCAATTCAGTAATTGTGCCAGAACCTTCATTCGTAATATTCTTACCATCATCATCAAGCTTTTCTGTCACTTCATGCCATTTTATGTCTTTCCCTATAAAATTCGTATACGCCATAAGCTGAGTTTCTTCCTGGGAAGAAAGCAGGTTCGTCATTGCAGTTGTCATATTTTGCATTTGTTCTAAAGACGAGAATTGAGCCATTTGAGAAATAAAGGCTTTATCATCCATTGGTGCTGTTGGATCTTGGTTTTGTAATTGTGAAATTAAGATTTTCATAAACGCATCTTTGCCTAGAGAACCATTATCGTTTGTTGTAGAAATCTTTTGGCTTGGTGGTTGTAAATAATAATCTGTATTTATCGATGTCATGCTTGCACCTCCTCTGTTAAAAATTCGCTAAATGCTTTTTGCTCATCATCAGATTCCTCTTCATTCTCATCCTCATTCTCTTTCGGACGTTGATTAAAGAAATTTCCAAATAAGCTTTGATCACGTAGATTTCGTTCGGCATCTTGTAGTGATTGGGAAATATCAATACGATCCATTTGAATATTTTGAGCAACGAAAGCCGTTTTTAATTGATTTAAATTTGAATCGAGCAACTCTTTCGCAGCAGATGTTGACGCTAATAAGCGAGCTGTCATTACACCATTTTGCTGAACAATTTCAATACGAATTTGCCCTAAGTTTTCAGGGAATAGCTTCAGCATTAGTTTAATTGAACCTTGTTGATTCGAAACTTGGCTACGTTTCAGTAAATTTTCAATTTCTTTCGCTAACGCCTCAGACTGACTAGCAGGGTTCGTCGGCAAATTAACGGTTACTGTACGTACTTGAGAGGATTGCTGATTTTGTTGTAGCATTCCTTCGTTGTTCGAATTCGATGTTGTTGTTACTACTTCTACCTTTTGCTCGGTAGTCACTGGCTGAAGGAGCTGTTGAAATACAGTTGAACTTGTAGCTGAATTGGATTGACCTTGTTGATTCGATTGCATAAGTTGGACAATTTGTGGGCCAGCTGTTTCTAATGCATTTTTAAGGTTGGATAATGCATATTGTTGCTGATATACTGTATCCGTTTTTTCACCAGCTAATTGCGCTAATTTTAAAAACTGAAGCAGTACTGTTGCATCTTCCTCAGATATTGTAGATTCTCCAGACATACCAGTAACTACCTCATTCAGTAGCATCGGTGCTTGTTCTAAAAGAGTCCAAATATCCTGTACATTTGCGCCTTCAAGAGTTAGTTGATCGATAATTTCTTGTAATTGCTCTTCGTCGACATTCAAAATCGAGAGTAGCGATTCTGCATTAAGAAGTTGGTCTACTGGGATTTCGCTTCCATCAACGCTTACCATTAACATCGCTTCATCAACTTCGATACCCAATTCATTTAGGAACTCCTCTAATGAATTCGTCTTCATAATCTTTGATAGTGATTCTGAAGGATCTTCCATAGGCTCATTCTTTTCAGTTATTTTCGAAGAGTTTGAAGAAACAATTTGATTAAATACTTTACCAAATTTTTCTTTACTTGCAGTATCATGCGTTACTGCTGTTGTTTTAGGCGCTTTAAAATCTGATTTTATATTGTTCATTGTTTGCATTAGTTTCATATTTTCACCTCCTTTTAACGAAACATTCTTAATTTGTTAATAGTTGTGTATAGCGAGCAGCATCAGCCGGACTCATTTTTTCAAAAATTGCTGTTAATGTTTCTGGTTTCATATTCGATAAAATACGAACAGCTTCAGTATCACTCATTTGCACAAGAATTGGCGCTGCCTTTTTAGCTGACATTTTTTCAAAAGTAGTTAAAATTTCTTTAAACTCTTTTTTCGACTCTTCTTGACTAATGACTAGCTTTTCAATTTCATATTGAAGCTGTTCAATCTCCGCTTGTAAATCTTGTTTTTCAACATTTGAAGATTCAAACTTAGTCTGGAACTGTGATATTTCAGCTTCCTTTTCATGCAATTCAGCTTGTAATGACACTAATTTTTCTTCTGTTTGCGCGGATGAGTTAATTACTTCTTGATCATCTTTTGACGACACAAATGGTAGCTCATCCAAATACTTAAATACATTTCGATCATTGAACATTGATACGATTAATAAAATCGCTAGGATAAAAAACATCGGTATCAATACCACGTAGAACAATTTTTGAAAAATCCCGGGGTTATTTTCAGGCTGCTCTATTCGACTCTTTTCAACTTTTTTTTCCGCCATGAATTCACCTGATTTCCTTCTTGTTATATGCCATCGAAGACAGCTCGTCTAATCGAATTACTTCAATTCGCTCTTGCTCTATTTGAAATACCTGCATGTCTTTTTCACGCATTTTTTCATATTTTTTTACTTCGATGTTTTTTTCTAATAATTTTTCTTCATGCCAATTCATTTTGACACGTGCCTGTACAACTTTTTTTTGTATATCTTCAATTGTTTTTTCTAAACTATCAATAAAACGTGCATAATGATTAATTTCATCAATAGATGCGCCAATTGTTAAGCGCTCATTTTGATAAGCTAATAAATCTTCCTTTTTTTTCAGAAGATCATATAATTTCGTTGCTACTTCTTCAAATTGTTTTACAGATTCTTTATATGTAAGTTCAGTTTGAGTTTTTTCTTGCTCACGAACATCCAAAATCTTCTCAAAGCGATATTGATATGCCATTGTTAATTCGTACCACCATTCGATAATGCAACTAACTCATTTACCGTATTCTGTAGAGAAATTTTATCTTTATATCCCTGCTTCAAGAATGCTGTTATAAGTGGTTCATATTGAATCGCTTCATCAATTTCTCTCGATGTACCACGCTTATAAGCACCGATATTAATTAGATCCTCTGATTTTGTGTACGTATAATATAATTCTCGTAATCTAGTCGCAGCTTGTATATGTTCCGGACTAGAAATATGATTCATTAAACGGCTGACACTCTTCAAAACATTAATCGCTGGATACTGACCTTTATTGGCCAATGTTCGATCTAAGACGATATGTCCATCCAATATCCCTCGTACTGCATCAGCAATAGGTTCATTCATGTCATCACCATCTACAAGTACTGTATAGAACGCTGTAATCGTACCGTTTAAATTAGTGCCTGTACGCTCTAGTAGTTTCGGTAATATCGCAAATACAGACGGTGTATACCCTCTTGTTGCAGGGGGTTCGCCAATAGCGAGGCCCACTTCACGTTGAGCCATAGCTACACGAGTAACTGAGTCCATCATCAACATAACATTCATACCGCGGTCACGGAAATATTCCGCAATTGCAGTTGCTGTAAATGCAGCCTTGATTCTCATCAAAGCTGGTTGGTCACTTGTGGCAGCCACTACGATTGAACGACTTAATCCTTCTGGGCCTAGATCACGCTCGATAAACTCACGTACCTCACGTCCACGCTCTCCTACTAGTGCAATAACATTTAATTCTGCCGTCGTATTTCGAGCGATCATTCCAAGTAGTGTACTTTTACCTACCCCAGAACCCGCAAATATACCGACACGTTGTCCACTTCCTACAGTTAACATGCCATCAATTGCTTTAACTCCAACTTCTAACTGTTCATTAATAGGTGGTCGCGTTAAAGGATTAGGTGGTTCTTGTTCCGTTTGAACAGTTGCTAAGCCACGAGGTAATGCGTAGCCATCAAATGGATTGCCCATTGAATCTAACACTTTCCCAATTAACTCTGGGCCCACTTTAATTTCAAGTGGAGAGCCGGTACCTTCAACTAAACAACCTGTAGAAATATCTCGTAGTGATGAAAATGGCATCAAAATAACGATTTCATCTTTAAATCCAACGACTTCTGCCAAAATAATTTGAGCTCCATTTGACGTTGAGTTTACATGTATTTTACACACATCGCCGATTGAACTTGCTGGCCCTTGAGATTCAATCATTAATCCGACAACTCGTGTTACACGTCCAAATTTTTTAAATGTTTGGATTTCAGAAACCTGTTCGATTAACTGAGCTGTTTTCATCGCTTTCATTCCTTGCTATCTAAAATTTCATTCAGCTTGATACGCAACTCTTTCAGTTGTTCATCTATTGAAACGATTACACGACCGTGACTTGTTTCAATATAACTTTCTAACTCTTGTAAATCCTCGTTAACAAAAATTAAAAATTGGACATCTGGCGGGAACATTTCTGCAAGTTCATCACGATGTTTTGTAATAAGCGCATAATATTCTGGCGCAACATATATTTTTATATTTTGGAGCTCTCTAACTTCTTTTAAGCCTCTTTTTATAATAGATAAAAAGGCCTCTTCACTCGAATCAATTTCGTACCCAATGATTTTCTCTGCGCATTTCAAAGCTAAATCGAGTATGACTTGTTCTTGATCTTCTAGATATTTTTCAGCGTTCTGCCTAGCCTGCAGCATTGTATCATTACTTATTATTAATTGTTGTTCCATTGATGTATTTGCCTTATTATGACCTTCCTCATACCCTTGACTAAAAGCTTCTTCATGAGCAAGTTGTTGAAGCTGTACTTTTTCTTCTTCCCAAAGCTGCTTTAACTGTTCAATTGACTCAAGCTGAACGGCTTGATAGTGTTCAAATTCCGCTCGCTCCTTGTCAATCAGTTGTTTCGCTTCTTCTAAAAGCCGATTTCTTTCTTCTAAAACTTCCTCAATCGTTAATTGATGCTCTTCAGGTTCAAGAGGCTCATCTAAAGGTTCTGGCTCAAACATATCTAGAAGTTGAATTTCGATTGTATGCGTTTTTAATTGCTGTGCTTGGACGCCACGGATGATTCTAGACAATGACGTCATCTCCTCCACCACGAGCGATAATAATTTCACCCGCATCTTCTAAACGGCGAATTACGGCAACGATTCGAGATTGTGCCTCTTCTACATCGCGTAGTCGAACTGGACCCATAATTTGCATCTCGTCTTTAAATGTATCAGCCATACGCTGAGACATATTTCGGAAAATGATTTCTTTTACTTCTTCACTTGAAACTTTCATAGATAATAATAAATCTTCGTTCTCACAGTCACGAATAACACGTTGAATCGAACGGTTATCCAGTGTAACGATATCTTCGAACACAAACATACGCTTCTTGATTTCTTCCGCAAGCTCTGGATCTTGGATTTCAAGTGCATCGAGAATGGTTTTTTCTGTTTGACGATCTACACCATTCAATACTTCAACCACTGCATCTACGCCACCTGTTTCCGTGTAATCCTGCGTAACAGTCGAAGAAAGCTTTCTTTCCAGTACCGATTCAATTTCACTGATTACCTCAGGTGAAGTAGATTCCATTGTTGCGATACGTTTTGCTATATCTGCCTGAACTTCTTGCGGTAAAGATGATAAAATTACCCCAGCTTGACCTGCTTCTAAGTAAGATAAAATTAACGCAATTGTTTGTGGGTGCTCATTTTGAATAAAGTTAAAAATTTGAGCCGGATCTGCTTTTCTAGCAAAATCAAATGGTCGAACTTGTAAGGACGATGTAAGTCGATTTAATATCGCTTGCGCTTGGTCTACGCCTAATGCTTTCTCAAGTACAGTCTTCGCATAACCGATACCGCCTTGCGTAATGTAATCTTGTGCTAGTGCAATTTGGTGGAATTCTTCAATGATTTCTTCTTTTACACTTGCTTCAACTTTTTTAACACCCGATATTTCGAGTGTTAAACGTTCAATTTCTTCCTCGGATAGATGTTTATATACCGAGGCGGATACTTCGGGCCCTAAAGAGATTAACAGTAAGGCTGCTTTTTGCTTGCCTGATAATTCTTTATCCTTTTTAGACATAGCTCAACCTCCTACTAATCTTCAGCAATCCAACTACGTAATAACTTCGCAAAATCGTCTGGCTTATCTTTCGCCATTTTTTCTAGTTGCTTACGTCGCATTGTTGCATCTGTTTCTTTTTCTTCTCCAAGATCTTCAATGAATAATTCTTGTTGTTGTTCGATAATTAACTCTTCTTGTGCTTGTTGCTTCGCTTTACGAGATCGTAGGATAAAGAATACTAATAGCGCAATTGCAACTACTAGGACGCCTCCTAGCACCCATAACCACCAAGGTATAGTAAACTCAGTGTTTGCATCATCTGAAGCGTTACCATAGAACGGTTGTAATAATACAACAATGTTATTCTCAATTTCTTCATCTGTTAATGCTGTTGCTACTTCAGAATCTAATGATGTACGAACAATTGTCGTTAATAGTTTTTCAATATCCGCTTGTACTATTTCAGTTTGGGCTTCGTCAGCACCTTCTTCTAATGCTGGTGGTTCAACCATTACTTGAATCCCAATATTTTTGATTTTAAACGGACTTTCTTGAATTTCTTTTCGAATACGATTTACTTCATTGTTAATCGTTTCTTCAATTCGTTCGTAATCTCCATTACTATTTGTACCCTCTACGTAGTCAATGAAATTATCCGTAACGTTTCCTGCTTCTGGTGATCCTGTAGCTGCAGCATTTCCCGTATAGTTTTCCATGATACTTTGCGCACTAATTGCAATTCCTGCCATGTTTTCTTCATCAACTGGCGTTACTAGGTTTTCTTCGCGATTTTCTTGTTTAAAATCGATGCTTGTCGTTACAGAAACGGCAACCTTGTCCTCACCCATCATAGTAGAAAGCATATTTTGAACCTGGCGTTGTAAATCACGCTCAATTGTTTTCTTGATTGCCATTTGACCTTCAACTGATCCAACTGAGTTCCCACCATTTGCCGTCGCACCATTCAAATCAAAATATTCCGAGTGCTGATTGGAAATGGTAATGTTTTCAGTCTTTAAGTTAGGAATACTTTTCGCGACTAAGTTGTATAAAGTCGTAATTTGCTCATCCGAGAATTTTTGTCCCGCATTTGTGTTCAAAATAATCGCAGCTGTTGATTCGGCCGTTTGATCAGTCACAAACAACCCTTCTTTTGGCAATGTAATTTGAACACTTGCAGATTTAACGCCTTCAATTTGCTTTAGCATATTCGCTAGTTCTGTTTCAGTTTGCGCTTTTTTCAATAAGTTGAATTCGTTATCAGTCATACCAAATCCGGCGTTTTCTGCGAAGAACGCCGATGTTATGCCGCCTGAATTCGGATATCCTTGACCTACTAATGACACCGTTACAGCATCAACTTGACTATCTGGCACAAGAATTTGTGTCCCACCAGCCGCAATTTCAAACGGAGTCCCTTGTGCAGTTAATACTTCTTGTATTTGAGAAACTTCACTGATTGATAAATCTGTGAAAATTGGTACCATCGTTGTTCTCGATGATAAATATGTAATAATACTTGCCAGCGCAATAATTAGCACAACTCCTCCAATCATTACGCCTTTCTGATTTTTCGTGCGACTCGACCAAAATTGCGAAGAGTCTGTTTTTACTTTTGTTAATCGTTCATTCATTTAAGAATCCTCCGGTTAAAGTGAAGACCCAACAATCTCTGATTCTTGTAAAGGAGATTAAATCGACATACGCATCATTTCTTGGTATGCTTCGACAGCCTTATTTCGAACTTCCATTGTTGCGCTCAGCGTGATTGAAGCTTTTTGTGAAGTAATCATTACTTCGTGTAGCTCTACATCTCCACCATTAATTAGTTTATTTGTTAAATCGTCTGATTGAATTTGCTGATTATTTACATTCGCAATTGCATCTTTAAGTGTTGCTGCGAAGTTTTGTTGAGCCTCAGAAGACGTAACCGGTTTAGAAATTTTATTAACTTCATTAATCGATTGTGTTGGTGTCCACGAAGACACTGCATTAATTGCCATTTCCACTCACCCTTTTTAATCTTATTTTCCAATTTCTAATGCCTTTGTTAACATCGATTTATTCGCATTAAAAACCGTTACATTTGCTTCATATGATCTTGTAGCTGAAATTAAATCAACCATCTCTTTTAGTAGATCTACATTCGAATGTTTTACATACCCATTCTCATCTGCATCTATATTTGTTGGATCGTATACTAATTTAAACTCTGTTTCAGTATCTTCTTTAATTTCAGTTACTCTAACACCATTACCAACATTCCCGTTTTCCGAAATCCCCCTTGCTTGATTTAAGAAACTTGAAAACTGGCCAGTATCTTCGGTAAGTTGAACTGATTTTTTTCTATATGGTTCCCATTCCCCATCAACTTGTTTCGCACGTGTCGAATCAACATTCGCAATGTTTGACGAAATAACATCCATACGTAACCTTTGAGCTGTTAGTGCAGAAGCCGTTGTATTCATACTACCAAATATCGACATAGCTATTTACCTCCCTTAATTACAGTATTAAGCGAATTAAGTTTTCCACTGACACGCTCAATTAACGCATTATAATAGATTGAGTTCTCAGCCAATTTCGCTTGTTCTGCATCCATATTAACGCCGTTCCCATTTGCACGGGCCTTATAATTATCGTAGCTATATGCACCAACACTCGATTGATCCATTGTAAATTCATAATGACGTGTGTCACTTTTGAATGCAGCCGTTGAATTATTTTGCGCTGATTCTAAAACCATTTTAAAACTGACATCTTTCGCCTTATAATTCGGTGTATCGACATTCGCAATATTTTGAGCAATTGCTTTGTTTTTTAATGTCGAATAAGAAAGTCCGTTTTCCAGGTTACTAATTGTCCCTCCAAATAAGTTCAATATTTTCACCTCTTACTAATTTTTTTAAAACCACAAAATTCATATTAATAGTTTAATTGTAAAGAATATAATACCTAGTGTCTATTGTCTTTTGGTCATTTTTGATAGGATATTAAGACTATCTTTTGCCATAACAACTCTAAATTGTATGGTATTTTACAATTGCCAGTGATATTCCTCATGTATGACTGTGTAGTTTTCCCCAAAAACTGTGTCGATTAAAATATGAATTCAAATATCAAAATTCGACTTTTTTAGACAAAAAAAGAAGACTCCATTTTTTAAACGGAGTCTTCTTGTTATTAAAACTTATTTCATTTTAATTTCTGCTAATGCATTTAGGAATTTACTATTAAGTACTTTAATGTAAGTTCCTTTCATACCAAGAGAACGAGATTCGATAACGCCAGCAGATTCTAATTTACGTAACGCGTTTACGATAACTGAACGTGTAATTCCAACACGATCCGCGATTTTAGAAGCAACTAATAACCCTTCATTGCCATCTAACTCTTCAAAGATGTGTTCAATTGCTTCTAATTCAGAATACGATAATGAATTAATCGCCATTTGAACGATAGCTTTCGAACGTGCTTCTTCTTCAATTACTTCCGCTTTTTCACGTAAGATTTCCATTCCGACTACAGTTGCACCGTACTCAGCTAAAATTAAATCATCATCTGCGAATGGTGCATTGATACGAGCAAGGATTAACGTACCTAAACGCTCTCCACCACCAATAATTGGCACGATTGTTGTTAAACCATTTTTAAATAGGTCTCTGTTTTCTACTGGGAATGCAGTGTACTCACTGTTTACATCAATATTTTGAGAAGTTTCATTAATGTTGAATAGGCTGTTTGTATATACCTCAGGGAATTGACGCTCTTCAATCATTTTTTTCATACGATCGTTATCGATTGTTTGGTGGATTGAAAGACCTAATAATTTCCCTTTACGGCTTACGATGAATACGTTTGACTCGATGATGTCACCTAATGTATCTGCCATTTCCTTAAAGTTTACTGGCTTACCTGCAGATGCTTGTAACATCGAGTTAATTTTGCGTGTTTTTGTTAATAAATTCATGTTGAATTTTTCCTCCTAATTTTTCTTAATATACTTAATATTCTAAATGTTTATATAATTTATTCAAACTAATACGGTCTAAATTATAGTATAAATTGTGTCAAATCCTTATTCTTAACGATATTACCCAATTTTTGTTCTACATAAACCGGCGTAATTTCTATATGAGCAGGGCCTATTTCACTCGCTTCGAAAGATACTTCTTCTAAAAGTCTTTCCAAAATCGTGTGTAATCTTCGCGCACCAATATTATCTGTTTCTTGATTCACTTCTGTAGCGATTTCAGCTAAGCGTTCGATTGCAGCGTCTGTAAAATCAATGGTTACCTGTTCAGTTTGTAACAACGCCTTGTATTGTGTCAGTAGCGATTGATCCGGTTCTTTTAAAATTCTTACAAAGTCATCTTTTGTAAGCTTTTCTAATTCTACGCGAATCGGAAATCGTCCTTGCAATTCAGGAATTAAATCACTTGGCTTGGACATGTGGAATGCACCAGCCGCGATGAATAAAATATAATCTGTTCTCACAGCACCATACTTCGTTGTAACAGTTGAACCTTCTACAATCGGTAAAATATCACGTTGTACACCTTCACGTGATACATCAGCTGACGATGAACCACTTCGCGTTGCAATTTTATCGATTTCATCTATAAAAACAATACCTACTTGTTCTGCTCGACGAATCGCTTCCGTTGCTAATTCATCCGAGTCGACTAATTTCGAAGCCTCTTCTTGAATTAATACACGACGCGCATCTTTCACTAACATTTTACGTTTTTTTAACTTTTTCGGCATTAAATTAGATAGCATATCCTGCATATTACCTGCAGCATTTTGATCCATTCCAGGCATCATATCTAACATAGATGGAGTAGCTTCAGAAACTTCTACAGTTACCCACTGATTCTCAAGTTTGCCCTCGATTAAATCTTTGGCAAGTTGAGCGCGACGTGAACGAACTTCTGTATCTTCAGTAGTCTCTTCTACTTGTGACGCTTCTTTTTGCCCACCGAACAACATTTCAAAAGGGTTTGATGGTAGTTTATCCTTTTGCTTTGAAGGAACTAGTAGCTTCACCAATGCGTCATTTGCCAATTGTTCCGCTTGATCCTTAACAGCGTCGGTCATTTCGTCTTTAACAAGACGGCGTGATGCCTCTACCAAATCACGAATAATTGATTCAACATCTCGGCCAACGTAGCCCACTTCAGTAAACTTCGTTGCTTCAACTTTTATAAATGGTGCGCCTGTTAACTTCGCAATACGACGTGCAATTTCAGTCTTCCCTACACCAGTAGGTCCAATCATTAAAATATTTTTTGGATTTACTTCTGCCTTCAAATCTTCCGGTAAAAGCGAACGTCTGTAGCGATTTCTAAGTGCAATTGCCACCGCTCTTTTCGCATCATTTTGACCAACTATGTGACGATCAAGTTGTTCAGTAATCTGACGCGGCGTTAAATTTTTATCCATTACAACGCCTCCACAATAATATTATGATTCGTGAAAACACAAATATCTGCAGCCGTCGTTAATGCTGCTTCTGCAATTTGCTTCGCAGTCAAATGCTCACCCG
Organism: Solibacillus sp.; assembly: GCA_045617525.1. Lineage (GTDB taxonomy): Bacteria > Bacillota > Bacilli > Bacillales_A > Planococcaceae > JAZLIT01. The sequence continues at coordinate 53,329 of JAZLIT010000062.1, forward strand.
CATGCATCTTCAAAGCTCTTCCGGCCGCTAAAGCATAATTACCACCAGACCCAATTGCCAAAATACCATCATCAGGCTCAATTACTTCACCCGTTCCTGATACAAGTAATAACGTAGTACCATCCATCACTAATAGCATCGCTTCTAACTGACGTAACATTTTATCGCCACGCCATTGCTTTGCAACTTCAACAGACGCACGCATTAAATTCCCATTATATTCGTTCAATTTTGTCTCGAACATTTCAAATAATGTAAATGCATCAGCAACCGAACCTGCAAATCCAGCTAATACTTGGCCATTAAACAGACGTCTGACCTTTCTTGCTGTATGTTTCATAACAACTGCATTCCCTAAAGTAACTTGACCATCACCCGACATTGCACATTCCCCTTTATGGTGAATCGCAAAAATTGTCGTTGCATGTATTTGACCCATTGTTCAGCCTCCTAAACATTATGCTCTTGGATGAGCATTCATATATGTTTTTCGTAAAGCTTCTTTCGTCACATGTGTATATACTTGTGTCGAAGAAAGGTGAGCATGACCTAACAATTCTTGAACTGTACGTAAATCAGCACCATTGTTAAGTAGATGCGTTGCAAACGTATGTCTTAACATATGAGGATAGATTTTTGTATGCATAGAAGCTGCTTCAATCATCTCTTTTAAAATATGACGCACACCGCGGTCAGTAAGTTCGCCGCCTCGCATATTCACAAAAAATGTTTGATGCTGCTTCATTTTCATTAATTTAGGCCTTACATCATTCATATACAACAAAAGTGCATCTGCAGCATAACTCCCAAATGGAACGATACGCTCTTTACGCCCTTTCCCCATAACTCGAATAATATTATAAGAAAAATCAATTTGGATTAACTCAATTGAAACGAGCTCACTTACACGAATTCCTGTAGCATACAACAATTCTAAAATCGCTAAGTTTCGAATTGATTTTAAATCCGTGCCCTGACTCTTTTCAAAAAGGACTTCTAGTTCTTCTTCATAAAAAAAATTAGGTAACCGTTCTTCTTTTTTTGGATGGTATAACGACCGGAAAGGTGCATCATCCAAATTAAATTCACGATTTGCAAAGCGAAAGAACGAACGAATTGAAGAAATTTTCCTTGATACCGAAGTTCTCGCCTTTTTTTCATCATACAATTTTGTTACATATAGTCTTGCGTGAATATATTCAACTTCCTCGAGTGAGGAAACCCCTTCAAGCTGTAGAAAAACAAAAAACTCATTTAAATCAGATTCATATTCGCGCACAGTATGCACTGAAAAATTCTTTTCTAGTTGTACATAGCGGATAAATAGTCTTAATGTATTTTCAAATTGTTCTAACATAAATTGAAACCTCCTAAAGAGATTTTATGTACCGAAGTGAGGCTCCACACAAATAAGTACTTGTTATATTCAAATTGCATCTGTTAAAAAACACACACATTGACATTATACCTAACTTAGTAATATATCAAGCAAAACGTTTGCAAATGACAAATAATTCGCGTTTCACTACATTTTTTTTACCACAAAATCCTTTTATTACTAAAAAACCGAGAATACCTCATTGCCAAAATAGAAAAAGCCTCTAAGAGTATATCAACTTTAGAGGCTTTTTACAATTAAATATTTTCGTTATTCACAAAATTCCGAATTGTTTCTAATGCTCTGTTTGCATGCTTCTCTGCACGCTCAGATTTTGATCTAATGTTTTCACCCAAATCTGGGAATAGGCCGAAATTAACATTCATTGGCTGGAAGTTTTTCGAATCCGCTTCAGTGATGTAACGCGCCATTGAACCTAACGCCGTTTCATGCGGGAAGTATACTAGCTCTTCACCCTTCGCCAAATGTGCTGCGTTAATGCCTGCAATTAATCCACTGCCAGCTGATTCTACATATCCTTCAACACCTGTCATTTGACCCGCGAAGAAAATTTGTGGATTCGCTCGTAATTGATACGTAGGCGCTAAAACTGATGGAGAATTAATGAAAGTATTACGGTGCATTACACCATAGCGTACGATTTCTAAATTCTCAAGTCCAGGAATCATTGAAAATACACGCTTTTGCTCAGGCCATTTTAAATGTGTTTGGAAACCTACGATATTATATAGTGTTCCAGCTGCATCATCTTGACGTAATTGAACAACTGCATATGGGCGTTTATCTGTTTTCGGATCTTCTAAACCAACTGGCTTCATCGGACCAAATAACATTGTTTTCTCGCCACGTGATGCCATTACTTCAATAGGCATACACCCTTCGAAGTATTTCTCTTTTTCGAATTCTTTCAATGGTGCACATTCTGCAGCAACTAAGGCTTCACGGAATGCATTGAATTCTTCTTTATTCATTGGGCAGTTTAAGTAAGCAGCCTCACCTTTGTCATAACGTGACTTTAGGTAAACCTTGTTCATATCAATGCTGTCTTTTTCTAAGATTGGTGCCGCTGCGTCGTAGAAATATAAATATTCCTGACCCGTTAGCTCTTTGATTTTCTCTGCCAACGCAGGAGAAGTTAATGGACCTGTAGCAATTACTGTAATGCCTTCAGGTAATTCTGTTACTTCCTCGTTAAATACTTCAACAAGTGGGTGATTTTTTACTTTTTCAGTAACATGTCCAGCAAATTCATGACGATCTACTGCTAACGCACCACCTGCAGGTACTGCACATTTATCGGCTGCTGAAATAATTACGGAATTAAGAATACGCATTTCCTCTTTAATTACTCCTACTGCATTTGTTAAGTTATTTGCACGAAGTGAATTCGAACAAACTAACTCTGCAAATTTTTCAGTATGATGTGCTGGTGTCTGCTTTACTGGACGCATTTCATAAAGGCGAACTTTTACACCACGCTCGGCAATTTGCCAAGCAGCTTCACTACCAGCTAAGCCGGCTCCAATTACATTTACGAATGTTTCTGTCATAGTACTTTACCTCTACCTCTTTATTGTGTTGTGGCTTCCTCGTAGTCGCAATCTGCGCCTGTACACTGGATTTGCACACCTTTTTTTAATTTTTTCTCTACTAATAATGAACTACATTTCGGACAAGGTCTACTGATTGGCTTATCCCACGACACAAAGTCACAGTCTGGATATTTATTACAGCCATAGAATAAACGTTTTGTCTTACTCTTACGCTCAACAATTTCGCCGTCATCACATGTTGGACATTTCACATCTATCGGCTTGACGATTGCCTTCGTATTACGGCAATCTGGGAAGTTTGAGCAAGCCATAAACTTACCGTAACGGCCAAGTTTATAAACCATTGCATTGCTACATTTCTCGCAATCTTCGCCCGCCGGCTCGTCCTTAATCACAATTTTCTCCATTACTTCGTCCGCATATTTAACACGTGGTTCGAAGTCCTTGTAGAAGGCATCGATTACTTTCACCCATTCAGATATTCCATCCTCAACACCATCTAGGTCGTGTTCCATTTGCGCTGTGAATTCTACATTAATAATTTCTGGGAAGAATTCAAGTACTGCTAGATGCACGATTTCACCTAATTCTGTCGGCACAAAACGTTTTGTCTCAAGCTGAACATACCCTCGTTTTTGAATGGTATCTAGGGTTGGTGCGTATGTCGATGGACGACCTATGCCTAGCTCTTCAAGCGTTTTTACAAGACGCGCCTCCGAATAACGTGGCGGTGGCTGTGTGAAATGCTGCTTCGGTGTAATTTCCGTCGCTTTCACTTCATCGCCAATCTTCATTTCAGGAAGTAGCTTTGTCGTTTCTTCTGTTTGATCATCCGTACCTTCGATATAAAGCTTCATGAAGCCCGAGAATTTCACTTGAGACCCATTCGCTCTAAATTGTACGTCATTATTTAATAAATCCACTGTTACAGTGTCTAATACAGCTGATGCCATTTGACTTGCAACAAAGCGCTCCCAAATCAAACGATATAGACGTAATTGATCACGGCTCAACACCGTCTTCAAGTCTTCTGGTGTACGCATAGCACTCGTCGGACGAATCGCTTCATGCGCATCCTGTGCATTCGCCTTTTTCTTCACTTGCTTCACTTCACCAGTTGATAAATAATCTTTGCCATATTTACCTTCGATATATTGAATAGCTTCTTGCTTAGCTGTATCCGAAATACGTGTTGAATCAGTACGCATATACGTAATCAGACCAACAGCGCCTTCTTTTTTACTAAGCTCAATTCCTTCATATAATTGCTGGGCTAGCATCATCGTTTTTTTCGCACGGAAGTTTAACTTACGCGCTGCTTCTTGTTGTAGTGAAGATGTTGTGAAAGCTAGAGCTGCATTACGTTTACGCTCTTTTTTCACGACATTTGTCACTTTATAACTTTTACCTTTAGCATTTTTTAGCGCTGCTGTAACTTCAGCCTCACTTGTAAGCTTTACTTTTTCTTCGCCATTTCCATAATAAAGAGCATCAAAGGCTTTCTTCGATTTCTCAAAAGTTCCTTCAACTGTCCAATATTCTTCTGGCTCAAAACCTTTAATTTCATTTTCACGATCGATAATAAGGCGTAGTGCTACAGATTGTACACGACCAGCTGATAAACCCTTCTTCACCTTTTTCCAAAGGATTGGACTAATATTGTAGCCTACTAGACGGTCTAAAATACGGCGCGCTTGCTGTGCATCTACTAAGTCCATATTAATCGGACGTGGTGTTTTGAACGATTCTAAAATCGCTTCTTTTGTGATTTCATTGAATACAACACGGCAATCAGAAGAAACGTCGACATTTAAAGCTTGCGCTAAATGCCATGCAATTGCTTCTCCTTCGCGGTCTGGATCGGCCGCGAGATAGATTTTCTTCGCTTTTTTTGCTGCTGATTTTAAGTCTGCTAATACAGGACCTTTACCTCGAATTGTAATATATTTAGGGTTATAGTTATTTTCTGTATCAATCCCCATCTGACTGCGTGGTAAATCACGCACATGCCCGATAGAGGCCTTTACTTTATACTTTTTTCCTAAATAACGTTCGATTGTTTTGGCCTTTGCAGGTGATTCTACAATTACTAAATAATCTGCCATTTATACTTTCCTCCTTATAGAGGTTACTTAATATTTACAAATCAATATCTGTTGCAAAATGTATAACAGATTCGTAATTATTGCAACTTATTTTCTTAATTAAATTGAAATAATTTGCAATTCGTTAATTATTTGATAGCCATTCCATACCGGAATTGCACCTTCTTTTATTAATTTATTGGTGCCAGAAGATTGTGTACTGTCGATTGGTCCGGGAACAATAAATATATCTTTGCCATGTTCTAATGCGTGCTCCGTTGTAATTAACGTACCACTTCGCTCCGCAGCTTCCGTGACAACCAGCGCCTGACTTAATCCACTTATAATACGATTACGCAATGGAAAATGCCATTTCTTTGGACCCATATAAGGTGGGAACTCTGTAATTACACAGTGATTCTCTTTCATTTCATTGAATAATTCTTTATTTTCACGCGGATAAATATGGTCAAATCCACTTCCTAATACACCTATAGTTTTCCCACCTAAATGAATTGTAGTCTGATGCGCCATCGTATCCGCACCTTTTGCCAAACCGCTCACGATGACATATTGATTCTGTAGCAATGGTGGCACAATAAAGGACAGTCCCACCTTTGTATATTCGGTTGCATTTCGCGAGCCTATAATGGCAATCTTCCGCTGCTTCAACAGCGAAATGTCGCCAACTGCGTATAAAATAGTAGGTGGGTCAATTAATTGAAATAATTCTTGCGGATAACGCGGATCATTATAGGCAATTATATGAATGTTTTTCTCTTGAAATATTTCTTCAAATGGCACATTAAAATATTGTTGGAAATTTGTTTTTAGCTTATTCGCATTATCAAATGTAATATTTAATACTTGAGAAAGATGCCCTGTTGGCATGGAAGGCAATTCACTTAAATCATCAATACAATTTAAAATGAGTTGTAGTTTTTGAAGTGGTAATGGATAAATGTAATGCAAAGTTAGTAACGCTTGTCGATTCGGGGTTTTTGTCATTTTATTCGCTCCTTTATAATAGAAGAAAAAATGACCGCACACGTAGAAAAGATGTAGCGCATGGGGCGCTACATCTTTTATTTTAATGTGTCTTACAAGCTTCGTATAGACCTTTTTCTTTAATTACTTTAATTAATGTTTCGCCAATTACTGATGGAGTTGGCGCAACCTCGATTCCAGCTGCATTCATTGCTTTAATTTTTTCAGCTGCAGTTCCTTTACCACCAGAGATAATCGCACCAGCATGGCCCATACGTTTTCCTGGAGGCGCTGTTTGCCCACCGATGAAGCCAACTACTGGCTTCGTCATGTTCGCTTGAATCCACTCTGCCGCTTCTTCTTCAGCTGTACCACCAATTTCACCGATCATAACGACTGCATATGTTTCAGGGTCGTTGTTAAACGCCTCTAGCGCATCGATGAAGTTCGTTCCGTTTACAGGGTCTCCACCAATACCAACTGCTGTTGTTTGGCCGATACCCGCTTGAGAAAGTTGGTGTACCGCTTCATATGTAAGTGTACCCGAGCGCGAGATAACACCAACATGTCCTTTTGTATGAATATAACCTGGCATAATACCAATTTTACATTCGTCCGCTGTAATTACACCTGGGCAGTTCGGACCCACTAAACGAGTCTTTTTATCTGCCATATAGCGTTTCACTTTAACCATATCTAAAACTGGAATATGCTCCGTAATACAAATTGTTAAATCTAGATCCGCATCCGTTGCTTCAATAATTGCATCCGCTGCAAATGGTGCCGGAACATAAATAACAGAAACATTAGCGCCAGTTGCTTTTACAGCTTCTTCAACTGTATTAAATACGGGTACACCTTCAATTTCCATGCCACCTTTTCCTGGCGTAACACCTGCTACGATTTTTGTGCCGTATTCAAGCATTTGTTTTGTGTGGAAAAGGGCCGTTTCACCTGTAATTCCTTGTACAATTACTTTTGTGTCTTTATTAATGAAAACGCTCATGCTGAAACCCCGCCTTCCGTTTTGACTAAGTTAACGATTTTTTGCGCACCGTCTGCCATAGAGTCTGCGGCTACGATGTTTAAGCCAGATTCATTTAATAACTTTTTACCTAAATCAACATTCGTTCCTTCTAAGCGAACAACAAGAGGTACAGCTAGTCCAACTTCTTTCGCAGCGATAATTACACCTTCCGCAATGATGTCACACTTCATAATTCCTCCAAAGATATTTACGAAAATACCTTTAACATTTGCATCAGATAGGATGATTTTAAACGCTTCTGTAACTTTTTCAGCTGTCGCGCCGCCCCCAACGTCAAGGAAGTTAGCGGGTGAACCGCCGTAATAGCTAATTGTGTCCATTGTTGCCATAGCTAGACCTGCACCGTTAACCATACAGCCAATATTTCCATCTAATGAAATATAGCTTAAATCATATTTAGAAGCTTCGATTTCTTTTGAATCCTCTTCATCAAAATCACGTAATTCTACTATATCTTTGTGGCGATATAGTGCATTTGCATCAAAATTGAATTTCGCATCTAATGCAACAACTTCATCAGAGCCCGTTACTACTAATGGGTTAATTTCTACTGTTGACGCATCTTTATCCACAAAGGCTTGGTAAATACCGAGCATCAGTTTTACTGTTTTATTTACTAGTTTAGTCGGAATATTCATGTTGAACGCCATGCGACGTGCTTGGAATGGCATTAAGCCAGTAACCGGATCAATTACCTCTTTAAAGATTTTTTCAGGATTTGTCTCGGCAACTGCTTCGATATCCATACCGCCTTCTTCCGAGCCCATCATGACAACACTTGACGTTGCACGATCTAAAACTAAGCTTAAATAGTATTCCTTTTGAATATCTGATCCTTCTTCTATATAAAGGCGTTTAATCTCTTTACCTTCTGGACCTGTTTGATGCGTCACTAAAACTTTACCTAATAATTCTTTAGCATACGCACGAACTTCTTCAAGGTCTTTAGCTATCTTTACACCGCCTGCTTTACCGCGTCCACCTGCATGGATTTGTGCTTTCACTACTATTACTTTTGCACCAAGCTCTTTTGCAACCTTTACAGCTTCATCTGGAGAAAAGGCAACTTTACCATTCGGTACAGCCACACCATATTTCCTCAGAATTTCCTTACCTTGATATTCATGGATATTCATATTACATCCTCCAATCAGACTTTTGGAAATTATTTGTTTTATTGCTATACCTATTTTATCGAATAAGTCTGTAAATGTCTATATTTGTTCTTAGAGTATTAAATTTCATATTTTATACACTTTTATTGTTAAATTTTAAAAAATTAGAAATGGTATTCCTTCATTTATTCTTCAATTCGTTGTAATTTTGCATGTTTTCGGTCTAATCTGTAAATAAACGCAAAAACTTCTGCTACCGCCTGATATAATTCTTCAGGAATCGATTCATTTAGATCTAATTGACCAAGTAACTCCACTAAACTTGGATCCTCATAGATAGGTATATCATAAGCCTCTGCCTGCGCTAAAATATTCTCAGCAATTTTCCCTTTCCCTTTCGCAGAAATAGTAGGTCCGCTATTTTCTGTTGGGTTATACGTAAGCGCAATGGCCTCTTTTCGTACAAATTTTTTATCTCTCATATTCGTATATCCACTCCATCATAGCCATCATTTGTTGGCTCTTTTTGAATTGGCTGTATATCTTTTTCAAACGTCTTCATAAATACGCCAGATAAATGATAATCCTTTTCCGCTAAAGCCTTTTTAAGGACTGCTTTTAATGGTTCTGCAAGCCTATCTAGTCGCGTATTTTCATTGAATACTGTTACCGTAACAATTCGATTTTGAACCTGCATATCAATAACCGTTTCCTGCAACGCTTCCATTTGCAAATAAAACAAAACACGCGCATAGTTCGCATCTATTTTCCCATCGTCCTTCATACGACCATTCCATTGCAACGTGGCATCCATTTTCTTCCCTAGAAACTCAAGTGGCACTTGCATGACAAGCTGTTGCTGATGTCCATTTTCTGTTGATAAAAGCTGCATCCCATTTAGACGAGCCAGTACCACCTCTGCAGAATCTCGTAGTGCAGGGGAAATTTGCGCATCTTGTAATAGGTTTAAGAGTTGTGGCTTTAACGTTTGAGCCAAGGCATCTATTTGATCACCTTTAGCTGTGGCAAGCATTGCTTCATAATTTAAGCCTAGTCCACGCATTACTGTTTTCATGGCCTGTTCCATGGATCTTCCATCTAGATTCGATTGAACAAGTTGTTCTGCTTCAGCTGTTGTAGCTTGAATAAAAGCCATATTCGACTGGCTCGCCATTTGCGCCAATTGTCTAAAACTCGCATTAAATTGCGTTTGATCTGGTTTAATCAGCGAAAATAGCTGATCTTTCGGTGTCATTCCCTGTTCATTTTGTAATGACGGCTGTGTTAATTGGTTTTGAGAAAAGGCCTTTTGTAGTTGTTCGTTCATCTGTTTCCCAAAAACATCGAGCACCTGTTTTGATGGCGGCAATTGTGCAAGTCGATCTGCCAATTGTTGCATTTGCATTTTTTGATCAGTTGTTAACGTCGGTTCCTGGGCAACCCATTGCTTCACATCTTGAATAAGTTGGCTTATTTGTTGCGGTTGACTGTTTGAAATATGAGAAAGAAGCTGACCCGCATTAATCATTTGATTGGCAACCAGATGGCTTGTTGTTTGCGATGTTGACCAATTAGCTAATGTTGCATTCGGCCCAATAATTCCTGCATTTTTTAATACGTTTAGCATTTGCATTTTATTTGTAGCCGGTGCGGATGTATCCGTTAAAGTTTGTACAATCTTCGCCAATATATTCCCCCCAACTTCCGCTTGAAGTGGCTTTTCAATCGTTTGAAGTTGTTGGATTATAGTTTTTTTTGCATTTACGTTAATTGACTGATCTTGTGTCAATTGTTGCATTAAATTTGTTAATGCCCCGTTCATACCGGTTGGCTTCGAACCATGAATTAACGCTTGGAAAACATCGTTTGTGAACGGCATTTTACTTTCTAACATGCGTCCAATAGCTTGTAACGCAACCTCTTTCGTCACTTGATTTGGCAATGACTTCATCCAAGATTCCGCCTGTATTAGCTGGTCTCGTGCAATGGGTAAATCATTTTTCAATAAATGAGCTAATACTCCGCGCATTTCTGCCGTTTTCGACAAATTCATTGTGTCGAGAAGTTGATTCATTTGTTGTTGTGAGTTCATCGCCTGGCTCATTGGCCCCGTTACAACCTTTAACTCTACTTGTCCACTTGTACTTGTCACTTGAAAGTAATGCGCGTCACCAGCTTTTAAAGGTATTTCTAGCTTCGCTACAAGCTTATTTGCCCCAACTTGAACCTCCGCTGTCTGACCAGGGTAAAGTTGCTTAATCGAACCGTGAAACACTTGTCCTTCTCTCAATACAAGTTGGCTTTGCTGCCCCTGTATATTAACCTGACCTTGAATTGAACTAAATGACATTGAACTCAACTTCACTCACCCCTTTGCTATGATTGATTTAATCGGTTCAAACGACTTTCTATGATGAACGGTTGGACCATATTGTTCAATTGCTTGCAAATGTTGCTTTGTGCCATAGCCTGCATGCTGTGCGAAACCATACGCTGGGAATTGTTCATGTAATTTTTCCATATATTCATCTCGTGCTGTTTTTGCCAAAATAGATGCCGCTGCTATTGCTAAGCTTTTTGCATCGCCTTTAATTATTGATGCTTGCGGAATTTCTATATCAAGTGTCATTGCATCCGCCAACACAAATTGAGGTTGGATTGCTAAACCTTCAATGCTTGCTTTCATCGATTGACGCGTTGCTTCATAAATATTTAAACGGTCGATTTCATCTTCACTTTGAAAATGTATTTCGTAAGCAAGGGCATATTCCCTAATACGTACTGCAAATTCATTACGTTTATCTTTTGATAATTGCTTTGAATCATTAATGCCTAATAATTCCTCACAATAATTTGGTAAAACAACGGCAGCTGTTACAACTGGACCTGCTAGTGGACCGCGCCCCGCTTCATCAGTACCTGCAATTAATGCACCCGCAAAGGGCAAGTAGGAACCATCAAACTGTAGCTTTTCTGTATGCGCTCCTTGTAATTGTTGTTCTTTTTCTAGTCGTTTTTGAAATTGTGCCCATACTTTTACTACACCGCTACGCTCATCTTCTTGAATCGGTGCCATCCAATCCTCAATTTGTGTCGCCGCTTTTAATGCTTCTGTAATTTCTTTAATAGTTTTCATTTGAATTCCCCACATCTATATCTATATTCTCACTTATTTTATCGACCTATTCTGTTATTAGTAGACAATGAAACGACAAGTTTTTCAAGGAAATCCTTTCCTAAACAAAAGAAAAACCTTCTCCACAAATGCGGGGAAGGTTCATCGTATTTATTCTTGATCTTGGACTTGATCTTGGACTTGATCTTGTTCTTGGTCTGATTCTTTCTCTTCTTGTTGCTTTTGCTGTCTCATTAATTGATTTCTTTGTTTACGTTCTTCGTTTTCTTGTAGGATTAGTACTTCAAGTTTTTCTTTCTCCACTTGATCTTCCACAAAATCAAACGTCAACTTACCTAAGTATTCATCACGAATATCACGAATAATTAGAACCGCTACTTGATCGTAATCAATTTCGCCACCTTGTCCAAAAACGCGACGTAAGCGCCCGATATGATCGAATGTAACGACTAAGTCTTCATCTACAGCATCAATCCCGTAACGTTCCATCATTCGCCCCGGATAATGTTTTGACAAGAAGTTCAAACCATAAACAGCTAGGTCTTCCATATTCATAATTGTATCTTTAATCGCACCTGTAACCGCAAGTTTATAGCCAATTTCTTGGTCTTCGAATTTTGGCCATAAAATCCCTGGCGTATCAAGTAGTTCAATTTCTTTACCTACTTTAATCCATTGCTGCGCCTTTGTGACACCAGGCATATTTCCTGTTTTCGCTAGGTTCTTTCTCGCTAACCGATTGATTAGCGTAGATTTCCCAACGTTAGGAATTCCTACGATCATCGCGCGGATTGCACGTGGCTTCATACCGCGTGATCTCATACGCTCCCATTTATCTGCTAAAACTTCTTGCGCAGCTTTATTTACCGATTGTAAGCCTTTTCCTTCAAATGAGTTAATCGCAACCGCTCTGTGGCCACGCTCTTCAAAGTAGGCAATCCAGCGACGTGTTTCATACTCGTCTGCCATGTCATACTTATTTAAAATAAGCAAACGTGGTTTTTGATTAATTACCTCATCGATCATTGGATTACGTGATGATAGTGGTAATCGCGCATCCACTAATTCAAAAATAATATCTACTAGCTTTAATTTTTCCGAAACTTGACGGCGAGCTTTCGCCATATGTCCCGGGAACCATTGTATCGTCATTGATGTTTCCTCCTAATGCTTAAAAGGACGAGCCAATTTGACTGCCTTTCATAAAAAGAAGAGGAGTAGTTACTTACGCTCCTCTTTCTTGCTATTTTATTTTACAATTTTTATTTCTTTTAATGGCCAAAATACAAAGTTCGTACTACCAACAATTTCATCGATATTAACAAGACCAATATGGCGACTATCCTTACTGTAACGACGATTGTCTCCTAAAACAAGAACTTGACCTTCTGGAATTACATCTATCGTTGGATCAAGATCATTTAATGAGAAATCTCCCGTTAAATTCCCTTCGATCAATTGTTCTTTATAGTCGGCTAAATACGGCTCATCTAATGCCTCACCATTGATGAATAGTTGGTCATCAATATATTCAACATAATCTCCCGGCAGACCTATTACACGTTTAATATAGTCTTTTTGCTCAGGTGCATGGAAAACAACAATATCGTAGCGATCTGGATCACCAATTTTATTTACGATCATTCGATCTCCATTCACTAAAGTTGGCATCATTGAATCTCCATCAACTACGATTGGTGTAAATAGAAAATAACGAACAAGAGCAGCGATCGCAAAGGCAATAAGTAAGGCTTTAATCCATTCCCATAACTCATTTTTTTCTTTTTTTGTTTGTTCCACTTAGTTGTCCCCCTTGTCTATCAACTCTTATTGTAAACGATTAAGGCTTATGTAGCAAAAAAAGCGACTAATTTATATTGCGAAAAGGACCTATATGTCCCGATAAAATAAATACTGATTTGAGAAATTGTTTCCGCTCGCTTTTCCTTGTAAATAATGAGCTACAATCCATGTAACTCAAGAAAAAAAGGTTTAATAGTTAATCTACTAAAAAATAGACAAAATCCAAAACAGGATTTTGTCTATCATTTAGATGTTGTGCAGGCACAACCCTAGTATTAGCTAAATACTGATTAGCGAATTTCTTTAATACGAGCTTTTTTACCACGTAGGTTACGTAGGTAGTAAAGTTTAGCACGACGTACTTTACCTTTACGGATAACTTCTAATTTAGCGATTTTTGGAGTGTGTACTGGGAAAGTACGCTCAACACCAACGCCGTAAGAAATTTTACGTACTGTGAAAGTTTCGCTAATTCCGCCACCACGACGTTTAATAACTACACCTTCGAATAATTGGATACGCTCACGAGTACCCTCAACAACTTTAACGTGTACCTTAACAGTGTCACCAGGACGGAATGTAGGTAAGTCAGAACGAAGTTGATCTTTAGTGATTTCAGTAATAATGATTGACATAGTTTTCTCTCCTTAGACAGATGCTCATGCACGCACAATCTTGGCCACAGCGGAACACCGTAATTCAGTACTCCACATAGAAGCACAGAATAGATGATATCACACATGAAATAGACGTGCAAGCATATGACTTTATTATTTTTGTTCTTTTAGTTGATTAATGATTGCAAGTTGCTTTGGTGTAAGCTCCAATACCTCTAATAAATCCGGTCTACGCTCTAATGTACGCTTAAACGACTGCTCTTCACGCCACGCATCAATTTTCGCATGGTTACCTGACAATAATATATCAGGTACCTTCATGCCTCTAAAATCAGAAGGTCGCGTATAATGAGGATGCTCTAATAAGCCCGTTGAGAATGAATCTTGAATATGAGAATCAGCTTGTCCTAAAACACCAGGAAGTAAACGTACAACAGCATCAATAACCGTCATCGCAGGAAGCTCGCCACCCGTTAACACGAAATCTCCAATCGAAATCTCATCAGTTACTAGATGTTCACGAATACGTTCATCATATCCTTCATAATGGCCGCAAAGGAATACTAAATCTTCCTCCTTAGCAAGCTCTTCAGCCTTCTTTTGCGTGAAGCGCTCACCTTGTGGGCACATTAGGATAACGCGCGGTTTACGCCCCTCTGTAATCGCTTCTACAGCGTTAAACATCGGCTCAGCCTTTAGCACCATGCCTGCACCACCACCATATGGATAATCATCCACTTGCTTATGTTTATTACCGCTATAATCACGAATATCAGTAACTGCTAATTCAACAGCACCTTTTTCTTGCGCTTTTTTTAAAATAGACGCACCAAATACACCTTCAAACATTGGAGGAAATAAGCTTAATACATGAATTTTCATTACAATAAGCCTTCCATTACGTGAATCGTAATTTTCTTTTCTTCAACATTGATTTCTTTCACAACGTCTCCAATGTAAGGTATATAATGTTTTTTTCCACCCGCAGCTTTAATTTCCCAAACATCATTAGCACCCGTTGATAAAATATCCGTTACGACACCGATTAATTCTCCGTCTTCTGAGAATACCTCACACTCTTTAATTTCGAAGTGATAATATTCATTCTCTAAAAGCTCGTCATCCTTTAATTGATCGCTACTCACTTTTAGTAAGCCTTCTTTAAAAGGTTCAACAAGACCCATATTATAGTATCCTTCTAACGTTACTAAAATAAAGTTTTTATGACGACGCGTACTTTCAATCGTTACCCAAATTGGATGCTTATCATCTTTTTTAAATACAGCTAATTTATTACCATCAGCAAATCTTGCTTCTTCAAAATCTGTCGTTGAAATAACGCGTAACTCTCCGCGAATGCCGTGCGTATTAACGATACGACCTACATTAAACCATTCCATTATGTTCACCTCATTAAAATATAATACGATTGTAGCTCTCCAAGTAGCCACTTACAAGATAAGCTCTTCTTGTTTGAAGAGGCATGCCTCATTCATTTGATGCGGGACGTTTTATACATCATTTTTAGAGGCATTGATATAAAAAAAGAAGGGATAGCGAAAGCCCCCTCCTTTTTTCACACAACAAACCTTTCATACATGACTAGTATAAAAGGTTTGATTGTATTAATCCAATATATCGACATACGTCTTTTTCTTATGGTGACCGCCTGCTGATGAATATACAATAGTTCGAATCGCTTTCGCAACCCGCCCTTGCTTGCCTATCACTTTCCCTCGATCCTCTGGATGAACAAAAAGTTTATAAACAATTCGATTTGCGTTATCGTCCGTCTCAATACGAACGTCTTCTGGAAAATCGACTAATGGTTTCACAATTGCTTCAATCAGCTGTTTCAAAAGCGATCCCTCCGATTATTTACTGAATTTTTGGTTATGGAATTTCTCCATGATACCTTGTTCTGAGAACAAGTTACGTACAGTATCAGATGGTTTAGCACCGTCAGATAACCATTTAAGAGCTTTCTCTTCATCGATTAATACTGTTGCTGGATTAGTTAGTGGATTGTAAGTACCAACTGTTTCGATTTGACGACCATCACGTGGTGAACGAGCGTCTGCAACTACAATACGATAGAAAGGAGATTTGTTAGCTCCCATACGTTTTAAGCGAATTTTAACTGCCATTTTAATAGCACCTCCGAAATAAGTTTCACACAAGATATTATATTATCAATGTCTCGTTAGTTTGTAAAGTGTTTTTTCTTTACAAGTACATTTTTTTATTTAAAAAGTGAATCTAAGCCAGGCATTTTCATCTTTTTCTTGCCTTTTCCAGACGTCATCCCTGTCATTTGCTTCATCATTTTTTTCATTTCTTCAAATTGCTTTAGCAATCTATTTACTTCTTGAATCGAAGTACCCGACCCAATTGCGATACGTTTTTTACGGCTTGCCTGAATAATTTCAGGGTTTGTCTTTTCAGCAGGTGTCATCGCATAAATAATTGCTTCAATACGCCCCATCTGTTTTTCATCCATTTTAACATTGTCTAAGCCCTTCATTTTTCCTGCACCCGGAATCATTTTCAATAAATCCTCAAGAGGACCCATCTTTTTAACCGCTTGCATTTGCTCGATAAAGTCATCGAACGTGAAAGTTTGCGTCATGAACTTTTCTTCTAGCTCTTTCGCTTTCTCCATATCAACATTCGCTTGTGCTTTTTCGATTAATGAAAGAACGTCACCCATGCCTAAAATACGGCTAGCCATACGTTCAGGATGGAATGCCTCTAATGCATCCATTTTTTCGCCCATACCGACGAACTTAATCGGTTTTTGCGTAACAGCACGGATTGATAACGCAGCACCACCACGTGTATCGCCGTCAAGCTTCGTCAAGACAACGCCTGTAATACCGACTGCTTCATCAAAGCTTTGCGCTACATTGACCGCATCTTGACCAGTCATTGCATCTACAACTAAAAAGATTTCATCCGGCTCTTTTAGCGCACGGATATCTTTTAACTCTTGCATTAATGTTTCGTCAATATGTAAGCGACCTGCAGTATCAATGATTACAACATCATGATGCTCTTCCTTCGCTTTTTCAATTGCTTGGCGTGCGATTTCAACAGGTGAAATATCTGTTCCAAGCGAGAATACAGGAATCGATAGTTGTTTCCCTAACGTTTCTAACTGTTGTATAGCTGCTGGACGATAAACGTCGGCTGCAACAAGTAACGGCTTACGGTTATGCTTTTTACGTAGCACACTCGCTAATTTACCTGTCGTCGTCGTTTTACCTGCCCCTTGTAGTCCGACCATCATAATGACTGTCGGCGGCTTTGTGTTAAACTTAATCGGACTTGATTCGCCACCCATGAGTGTAGTTAGCTCTTCTTGTACGATTTTGATTACTTGCTGACCTGGTGTTAAAGACTTCATAACATCTACACCAACAGCTCGCTCACTTACTTTTTTCACAAATTCTTTTACTACTTTTAAGTTAACATCTGCTTCGATAAGTGCAAACCGAACTTCACGCATCATTTCTTTAACGTCTTGCTCGTTTACTTTACCCTTACCTTTTATCTTTTGGATAGTGCCCTGGAGTCGTTCCGCTAATCCTTCAAATGCCACTTCCGTCGCCTCCTAATCCGAGTCCTTTAGTTGTTCTATTAAGGCTAGACGTACTTCTAGTGAAGAAGTTTCATCATGTAGCGCCTTTGTCAGCTGTTCTAATAGTTGCTTACGTTGTTGGAATTTCACAAATAATTGTAATTTATCTTCATATTCTTCAAGCATCGCCTCTGTGCGACGAATATTATCGTATACAGCTTGACGTGAAATCCCATAAGATTCAGCAATCTCTCCCAATGAGTGATCATCTAAATAATATAATTCCATATAACTACGTTGTTTATCCGTTAATAATGCTTGGTAAAAGTCAAAGAGAAAGTTCATGCGTGTTGTTTTTTCAAGCAGCATTTTTCATCTCTCCAATTCATATTTTATCTAATTTATCATAATAGTTCCGAAACAAACTGTCAAGGTGAATTACTTGTCTAATCGCCTATAAGCCTAGTATTCCAAACAATATTATGCACTTTTTTCCACAAAAATTATCACCTAAAAAAAGGGTTCTACGTAAAATTTTGAGGTGTACCTGAAATTAGTCATTAATTTCATTAAACCCTATCTCACGAAAGGGCGTTGATTGGAGCTCCGTGGGCCCGAGGGCCAGCAGGATGCTGGTCATGAAAGCGTTGCGCTCACGACGAGCGCGCTCTTAGCTTCCCTACTTATTTTCTGGGGGCACGGCTCCAACTAACTAATTCCCTGCCTTTACGGAGGCAGAAAATTAGTGGATTTTCCGCACGTGCTAATCCCCTGGAAGTCGCGTGCCCCCTCCGCTCCAATCAACGAGCACTGTCCAAGGTGATTCGCACGCGTTTTATATACTCTACTTAATAAAATTTTTGCTTTAAAATGCTCATACTTTCTAAATCCATATACATTCCTTTTAAATTACCTTTGAAGTATTATTAATTCCTTCTAAAAATCCATTCGATAGCCAAATACATAACTATTCAAGACTTCAATTTGCCAATTTTTAAACGTCTTAATCGCTTTTAAAAACGCTGAATTCTGCGTTTCTTCTACCTTCCGGTAAAAAGCTGAAGACATCGTTTTAAATACCATAATTCTTCTTTGTTAATTTATCTTTATCTATATGCAAAACATATCGCATACGCTCCCGATTTTTTACGATCATATGCATGCCATTCATTTGTACTTTATGACGTACCTCATCTACAGCCCAGTGAATATAACTGCAGTAATGAAAACGATCGGCGATAATTACTGGCCGATCTAATAATTCCTTTACTGCGGCCTTGAAGGCCGGATTCATGTCCATCACAACCATTTTCACATTCACTCCATATTGCGATTAGTGATGAATTGTCTCTTTACGACGATTTGGTAAAATATCAATCGACTCATATGTTTCTGCATTAGCAAAAATCAATTGATACTTGCCTTCAATCTGTATCTGCCTTAAATTCATCAATCGCAATTACTTCTGGTAGTTGAACGCCATTAGGCATCGTTTTAATCAATTCCTTAAAACGACGAATAATGGTTGATGCGAAGTACATAAAACATCCGCAGCCTCCTTGAATGTCTTTGCTTTTACAGATCGAATCCTAGCAACTTGATTCCATTCTTTCGAATATCGCTGATAGCGATCTACAAATACTAGGCTTGCGAAAATCTCTTTCCACAAGCGCAAATATAACGACGACGCTTATAAAAAAGGATTGTTAAACGTTCAAACCACTTTAAATGCTTGACCTTTTGTATGCGATAATCGTGCACTTTACTAGTTTTAACTCCACAAGAGGGACAAACTTGTTCTTTTTTAGTTAAAGAAACATGTATCGCAACGCGATCTTGATACTCTTCAATTTCTTGTATAATTACATCTTTAAAACCTGGAATAATCACGTTACTATTCATTTAGCACAAATCACCTTTCTATAACTTGTTTTTCAGAAATTCAAGTATATAAAAAAGTGTGATTTTGTGCTTTTTTTATGCGCAATTGTATGAAAACCAACAAATATTAGAGCAAAAATAAAAGAAGGCGAACTTAAAAAGTTCGCCTTCTATATTTTCAAATCCTATAAAATTACTTCAAACGTTGTAATACCAACGTTTTGATGGTTATCCGATAGACCCTTCCATCTCAAACTTGATTAGACGGTTCATTTCTACTGCATATTCCATTGGTAATTCTTTTGTGAATGGCTCGATGAAGCCCATTACGATCATTTCTGTCGCTTCTTCTTCAGAAAGACCACGAGACATTAGGTAGAATAATTGCTCTTCAGATACTTTTGAAACTTTCGCTTCATGCTCTAAAGAAACATTATCGTTTAAGATTTCGTTGTAAGGAATTGTATCCGAACGAGATTCGTTATCCATAATTAGCGTATCACACTCGATGTTAGCACGAGCGCCAGTAGCGTTTTTACCGAATTTAACTTGGCCCATGTAAGTTACCTTACCGCCTTGTTTTGCAATCGATTTAGAAACGATTGTTGAAGACGTGTTTGGAGCTAAGTGAATCATTTTTGCACCAGCATGTTGATGTTGACCCTTACCAGCTAAAGCGATTGATAATGTCATACCACGTGCGCCTTCACCTTTAAGGATACAAGCTGGGTATTTCATTGTTAATTTAGAACCGATGTTACCGTCGATCCATTCCATTGTACCGTTTTCTTCAACTACAGTACGTTTTGTAACTAGGTTATATACGTTGTTTGCCCAGTTTTGGATTGTTGTATAACGGCAATAAGCGTTTTTCTTAACAATGATTTCTACTACAGCTGAGTGTAGAGAGTTTGATGTGTAAACTGGAGCTGTACAACCTTCAACGTAGTGTACAGAAGCATCTTCGTCTACGATGATTAGCGTACGCTCGAATTGACCCATGTTTTCAGAGTTAATACGGAAGTAAGCTTGTAATGGTGTATCCATTTTAATACCTTTTGGTACGTAGATGAATGAACC
Source organism: Solibacillus sp. (assembly GCA_045617525.1). GTDB lineage: Bacteria > Bacillota > Bacilli > Bacillales_A > Planococcaceae > JAZLIT01. The sequence goes on from JAZLIT010000062.1 coordinate 73,612, forward strand.
ACCAGACCATACTGCTGAGTTAAGTGCAGAGAATTTGTTATCTGTGTAAGGAATTACTGTACCCCAGTATTTTTTGAAAAGATCTTCATTTTCACGTAATGCTGAGTCAGTATCTTTAAACACGATACCAAGGTCTTGTAAATCTTGTTTCATGTTGTGGTAAACAACTTCTGATTCGTACTGAGCAGAAACACCTGCAAGGTATTTTTGTTCTGCTTCAGGAATACCTAATTTATCAAATGTAGCTTTGATTTCTTCAGGTACTTCATCCCAAGATTTTTGAGTTGCTTCAGATGGTTTTACATAGTAAGTAATTTCATCGAAGTTTAATGAGGCAAGTTCTCCACCCCATTGTGGCATTGGCATTTTATAAAATTGTTCAAGTGCTTTTAAGCGGTATTTTAACATCCACTCAGGCTCTTGTTTCATATTCGAGATTTCACGTACGATTTCTTCAGTTAAACCACGTTCAGAACGGAAAATAGATACGTCCTTGTCATGGAAGCCATACTTGTAATCGCCGATATCAGGCATTTTTTTAGCCATGTTGTCTCCTCCGTTCATAATTTAAAAGTGTCAAAGCGTTCGTCCAGCTACGACAGGCGCTGGAGGGTCCTGACAAGTGTGCTTGCACACGCAGGAAGGAACCGAAGCGTCCCGAGTGGCTAACGCTTTGACCTGGATAATGAGTTAAAGTGTTAAAGCTTTACGATTAGCGTATGCCTAAACATTCATTTATATTAAGCTTCGTTCTTTTCGTTGTTAACGCCTTTTTCCATTGCTTTCCAAGCCAATGTAGCGCATTTAATACGAGCTGGGAATTTTGCAACACCTTGCAGCGCTGCTACATCCCCAAGATCGAATTTTTCTTCGTCGTACTCTTCACCTAACATGATTTTCGAGAAAATGCCTGCAAGTTCAAGTGCGTCGTCTAAAGATTTGCCTTTAACGATTTGAGTCATCATTGATGCAGAAGACATTGAAATTGAACAACCTTCGCCGTCAAATTTTGCATCTTCTACAACACCGTCAGCCAGCTTTAGTGTTAAATGAATACGATCACCACAAGTTGGGTTATTCATATCAATTGTTACACTATTTTCTTCAATAGACCCTTTATTACGAGGGTTTTTATAGTGATCCATAATTACCGTACGGTACAGTTGATCTAAGTTATTAAAAGACATCGTTGAAATACTCCTTCGTTGCGCGTAATCCACCAACTAAAGCATCGATATCTGCTTCGTCATTGTACATGTAGAAGCTTGCACGAGCTGTTGCTGAAACTTGTAACCATTTCATTAACGGTTGAGCACAATGATGGCCTGCACGGACTGCAATTCCACTCATATCTAGTACTGTTGCAACATCATGTGGATGTACATCATCTAAATTGAATGTCACTAAGCCGCAACGTTTCATCGGATCACGAGGACCGAAGATTGTTAAGCCATTAATCGTTTCCATTTGATCCATCGCGTATGCTGCAAGCTTGTGCTCGTGTGCCGCGATGTTATCTAAACCAATTTCATTTAAGAAATCAATTGCAGCACCAAGACCAATTGCACTAGCAATGATCGGTGTACCGCCTTCAAATTTCCACGGAAGCTCTTTCCATGTTGATTCTTGTAAACCTACAAAATCAATCATTTCTCCGCCAAATTCTACTGGCTCCATTTCTTCAAGAAGCGCTTTTTTACCATATAGTACACCAATTCCAGTAGGAGCACACATTTTATGCCCGGAAAATGCTAAAAAGTCACAATTTAAATCTTGTACATCAATTTTCATATGTGGTGCTGCTTGAGCGCCATCTACGACCATGATTGCACCGTTTTCATGTGCGATTTTAGTAATTTCTTTAATAGGATTGATTGTACCTAAAACGTTTGATACATACATTACTGAAACAATTTTCGTCTTCGGAGTAATCGTCTTACGAACTGTTTCAAGTGAAATTGTACCGTCTGCTTCAAGTTCGATATATTTTAGAATGGCACCTTTTTCTTTCGCCAGCTGCTGCCAAGGAATAATATTCGAGTGATGTTCCATGTACGTAATGACAATTTCATCACCTTCTTTAATATTTTGACGGCCGTAGCCTGAAGCAACTGTATTAATAGAAGTTGTTGTGCCACGTGTGAAGATAATTTCTTGCATAGATGCGGCATTAAGGAACTTACGAACCTTTTCTCGTGCACCTTCGTAAGAATCTGTCGCACGGTTTCCTAATGTATGAACCCCACGGTGAACATTCGAATTATCTAGATTATAGTAATTCGATAACGCTTCGATTACTTGAATCGGCTTTTGAGAAGTTGCCGCACTATCAAGGTAAACGAGCGGATGCCCGTTTACTTCTTGATTAAGAATGGGAAAATAACTTTTTATGTCTTTTGATATCATTATCGAACTTTCCTTTCGATAACCTCCGTCAGCTGTTTTTTAACTCCTGCGATTGGCAGATTAGCTACAACTGGCGCAAGGAATCCGTGAATTACAAGGCGCTCTGCGTCTGTTTTAGAAATACCGCGGCTCATTAAGTAGTAAAGTTGTGCAGGGTCTACACGTCCAGCAGATGCTGCGTGTCCTGCTGTAACATCATCTTCATCGATTAAAAGAATTGGGTTGGCATCGCCACGTGCTTTTTCAGAAAGCATTAACACACGAGATTCTTGTTCTGCGTTTGCTTTCGTTGCGCCGTGCATGATGTGTCCAATACCATTAAAGATACTTTGAGCAGAATCCTTCATAACACCGTGTTTTAAAATTTGCCCATCAGAGTTTTTACCCCATTGGCGAATTACAGTAGTGAAGTTAAGTTTTTGCTCTCCGCGACCAATTGTTACCATCTTGAAATCAGAAGTAGAGTTATCACCGATTAAGTTTGTTGTGTTGTCATAAATTGTATCTGAGTCATTCATTAAGCCTAAAGCCCAGTCAATTTTAGAATCACGTAAAGCATGACCACGACGGTTCACATAAGCAGTGAAACCTGTAGCTAAAACATCTACAGCACCGTATGTTACTTGTGCGTTGTCTTTTGTGATTACTTCAGAAATGATGTTTGCTTGTCCTTTTGAAGTTTCAAAAGTAGAGACATACGTTTCAACGTAAGTTACCGCTGAAGATTCTTCTGCTACAACTAATACGTGGTTAAATAGTGATGCTTCTTCGTTGTCGTTTAAGAAAACTACTTGAAGAGGCGCGTCAACGATTACGTTACGAGGAACGTAGACGAAAACTCCACCATTCACAAGTGCTGCGTGATAAGCCGTTAATTTATGCTCATCCACTTTTACAGCAGTTGTCATGAAATATTGAGCTACTAATTCAGCGTGGTCGCGAATTGCAGTTTGAATGTCAGTGAAAATAACACCTTTAGCAGCAAGTTCTTCAGAAACTTTGATGAATGCTGGTGTGTTATTACGTTGGATGTATAGGTTTTCTTGGCCTTCTACATCGATAATTGATTTAACTTCTTCAGGTAATTCATCTAAAGAAGAGAACGTTGCTGACTCTACTGTATGTACAGGGAATTCAGTGAAGTTCCATTTTGTAATGTTTGTGCGATCCGGCTTTGGCATAGCAAGCTCTTCAGCTTTAGCATATGCAGCTGCGCGGAAATCAGCGAATGATGCTGGTTCATTGTTTTTTTCAGAGAACGAGCGTACTTCTTGTGCTGATAACGCTAATTTAGTTTCAACCGTCATCTCATTCGTCCTCCTTAATTATGCTTCTTCAGTTACTGCGTCTGTGTTTTCAATGCCTAGTTCAGCTTTAATCCACTCGTAACCTTCAGTTTCAAGTTTTTGAGCTAGTTCTTTACCACCAGATTTAACTACTTTACCTTGCATCATTACGTGAACGTGGTCAGGAGTGATGTAGTTTAGTAAACGTTGATAGTGAGTGATCATTAAGCAGCCGAAACCTTCTCCGCGCATTTCATTGATCCCTTTAGATACAACTTTAAGAGCATCGATATCAAGACCTGAATCGATTTCATCAAGAATACCGAAAGTTGGTTTGATCATCATCATTTGTAGAATTTCGTTACGTTTTTTCTCACCACCAGAGAAGCCTTCGTTAAGGTAACGTTGAGACATTTCTTCTGGGATTTCAAGGAATTCCATTGTTTTATCTAATTCACGGATGAATTTCATAATCGAAATTTCATCGCCTTCTTCGCGACGTGAGTTAATTGCAGCACGTAAGAAGTCAGCGTTTGTTACGCCAGCGATTTCAGATGGGTATTGCATAGCAAGGAAAAGACCCGCTTGAGCGCGCTCGTCAACTTCCATTTCAAGAACGTTTTCGCCATCGATTAAAATTTCACCAGAAGTTACTACGTATTTAGGGTGACCCATGATTGCTGATGCTAATGTAGATTTACCAGTACCGTTCGGACCCATGATTGCATGTACTTCGTTTGTGTTAATTGTTAGGTTTACACCTTTTAAAATCTCTTTACCGTCGATTTCAACGTGAAGATCTTTAATTACTAAAGTTGCCATTAGAATACCTCCATAAGTTCATTGCAATGTCATTACATTGCTAATTTATTGTCACTATTCATCTTAACTGAAAAGAGTTTTTGTTGCAAATAGTTTAGAATGATTTTAATTAATAAATCTACTAAAAATTAAGTAAACACTATAAAAAGGTATAGTAAATCTATATTAGGGAGAAATATTAAAGGTTTTTCATTTTCATTACATTATTTTTAAATGAGAATGAATTTCACTTATCTAACTGAAATTCATTCTCCAAAACAAAAACGCTATTCCTAAGATTGTTAGTCTTAGAAATAGCGGTCCATTTTATACAGTCGCCTTCACAAACTGCTGTTGTAAATAAAAATCAACACTTGCTGCCACGCCTCGGCCTTCTTTAATGGCCCAAACGATTAAGCTTTGCCCACGTCGTGCATCACCTGCAGCGAACACGCCAGGTACATTTGTTTCGTAATCCTTCACTGAAGCACGGATTCGGTTATTACCAGTTGCAACCCCGAAATGCTCAGGTAACTCAGGTTCTGTTCCTTCAAATCCAATGGCCACAAAAATATGTTGCGCTGGCCATACTTTTTCTGAACCAGGAACCTCTTTAAAGTAATAGAAACCATCCTCACCAAGGATCTTCTCCATTTGGATCGTATGTAGCTCTTTCACATGTCCCTTTGCATCCTTCACTATCTTTTGCGTTTGAATGCAATACTCACGTGGATCACGGCCAGTTAATGCATCCGCCTCAGCATAGGCGTAATCCAGTTTATAAACATTTGGATCTTTCGGCCACATCGTCTCATCCGTGCGTGCTAGCTCTTGCTGTGGATGCTTACCAAACTGGTAGACGGAATTACATTTTTGACGTAACGCCGTTGCAACACAGTCAGCTCCCGTATCGCCACCACCAATTACGATTACATCCTTGCCCTTTACATTAAGTGCCTTGCCATCCTTAAACTTTGAATCTAGTAAGCTCTTCGTAACAGCAGTTAAATAATCCATCGCTAGGTGAATGCCCTTCGCGTCGCTTCCTTCCATACGAAGAACACGTTGCTTCTGTGCACCTGTACATAAAATTACTGCATCAAAGTTGTTACGCAACTCTTCATTTGTGATATCTTTGCCAACCTCTACATTTACCACAAAATCAATACCCTCTTGACGCAGCAAATCTACGCGGCGCTCGATGACTTCCTTTTCAAGCTTCATGTTTGGAATACCGTACATTAGCAATCCACCTATACGATCCGCACGCTCGTAAACAGTTACACTATGCCCTTGTTGATTTAGCTGATCTGCTGCAGCTAAACCCGCTGGACCTGATCCAACAATCGCAACTTTGCGCCCTGTGCGAAGTGTTGGAATACGTGGTGTAACCCAACCGTTCTCAAAGCCTTTATCAATAATCGTACGCTCTATCGACTTAATCGCGACAGCTGAGTCATTGATAGCTAATACGCAAGATCCTTCACATGGTGCTGGGCACACGCGCCCTGTAAACTCAGGGAAGTTATTCGTCATATGTAGACGATCTAACGCCTCACGCCACTTCCCTTTATAAACAAGATCATTCCACTCTGGGATTACGTTATTTATTGGGCATCCAGCAGCAGTTCCGCGAATTTCAATCCCCATATGGCAAAATGGCGTCCCACAATCCATACAACGTGCACCCTGATTTTTCAAACTATCATCTGATAGCTTTGTGGCATATTCCGAAAAGTTTTTAATGCGATCTAGCGGCGATAGCTCTTTCGTCTTTTCACGTTTATGCTCCATAAATCCTGTTGGCTTTCCCATTCTAGAACCCCCTCCTATTTCGAAACGACCATTTTTTGTTTTGTTGTAATTACAGTGAAAGCTTTTAATGATGCATCTGCATTTTGTAGCCCTTCATTTTTGAATTGCTCAATTGTTAGCAGCATGTTTTTATAATCTGTCGGCACAACCTTCACAAATTGGGGAATAGTGACAGCCCAATTCGCTAAAGTATCTAACGCAATTGTGCTGTCTGTTTCCTCTAAATGCTTAATGATCATTTGGCGCACTAACTCAATTTCTGTTTTATCTTCAAGTGTTTCAAACTCAATCATTTCCATATTACATTGCGCTTTGAACTTCTCGATATTCGTGGGTAGTACATATGCAATACCACCAGACATCCCTGCACCAAAGTTTTGGCCAACGTCGCCTAAAATAACAACGCGTCCACCAGTCATATACTCACATCCATGATCGCCGATACCTTCAACGACGATACTCGCACCTGAATTACGTACTGCAAAACGATGCCCTGCACGACCGTTTATAAAGGCACTTCCACTCGTCGCACCATATAAGCAGACGTTACCAGCGATAACGTTTTTCTCTTGCTCTCCTTTGATTGGGGCAATCGCCGTCACTTTACCGCCCGATAAACCTTTACCGAAATAATCGTTCACGTCTCCTAGACAGCTCATTGCCATCCCACGTGGTATAAAGGCACCAAAACTTTGACCAGCATGCCCTGTGAAATGGAGCTTAATTGTATTATCATCTAAACCTGCTTCGCCATATTTACGCGAAATTTCACTACCGACAATTGTACCGACTACGCGGTCTGTATTTTTAATTGGATAAAATAGCTCGATTTCTTGCTTTTGTGCAATCGCCTTTTCAAGTTTCGGCAATAGCTCACGTAAATCAAAGCTTTCTTCGATTTTATGATCTTGATTTGTTTGCTTCGTGCGTGTGCCTTGGACTTGATAAAGTAACTTCGATAAATCAAGTTGGCTAGCTTTCCAATGCTTCATCGCACGTTCAGAAACTTTTAGTACATCTGTACGTCCAACCATTTCTTCCACTGTTCGGAAGCCTAAAAGCGCCATATACTCACGCATTTCTTCGGCCACAAAGCGCATATAATTCACGACATGGTCTGCATTGCCCATAAACTTCGCGCGTAGCTCTGGATTTTGCGTAGCCACACCTACAGGACACGTATCTAAATGACATGCACGCATCATTACACAGCCAAGGACAATTAAAGGCGCCGTAGCAAACCCATATTCCTCTGCACCAAGTAAAGCTGCCATTACAACGTCCTTACCTGTCATTAATTTACCGTCCGTTTCAAGCGTTACGCGATCACGTAAGCCATTTAGCATAAGTGTTTGATGCGCTTCAGCTAAGCCTAACTCCCATGGCAAGCCCGTATGTTTAATTGACGTTTTCGGTGATGCACCGGTCCCGCCATCATAGCCTGAAATAACGATTACATCCGCAGCACCTTTTGCAACTCCTGCCGCGATTGTTCCTACACCAGATTTCGAAACAAGCTTCACTGAAATTCGTGCACGACGATTGGCATTTTTAAGGTCATGAATTAACTGTGCCATATCCTCGATTGAATAAATATCATGGTGTGGTGGTGGTGATATTAAGCCTACTCCTGGCGTCGAGCCTCGAACATCCGCAACCCATGGGTACACTTTATTACCTGGTAGCTGGCCACCTTCACCTGGTTTTGCACCTTGCGCCATTTTAATTTGAAGCTCTTCTGCATTCACTAAGTAATGAGATTTAACACCGAAGCGCCCTGATGCAATTTGCTTAATCGCCGAACGTCGGTTGTCGCCATTTGGATCTAGCTTGAACCTGGCTGGATCCTCGCCACCCTCTCCTGAGTTTGAACGTGCCCCTAAACGGTTCATCGCAATCGCTAATGTTTCATGTGCTTCCTGTGATAATGAACCAAATGACATCGCACCTGATTTAAAACGTTTCACAATTGAATCTACACTTTCCACTTCATCAAGCTCTAACTTACGATTTGCTTTTTGGAATTCAAATAAATTACGTAAGAATCCAATGCGCTCCTCGTTCGCCATTTCCGCATACATGCGATAAAGTCCGTAATCATTTTTACGTGTTGCCCATTGTAACGTGTGGATTGTTTTTGGGTTAAATGCGTGATGTTCACCATCTGCACGCCACTGGAAATCGGAGCCCGAATCAAGCTCTGCCTGCACACTTTCGACACCTGCTACATGACGTTTACGTGCCTCTTCACCGATTGTTTCTAAATCGATTCCGTCAATTTGAGATGCTGTGCCTGTGAAATGCTCAGCAATTACTTCATTCCCAATTCCAACAGCTTCAAATACTTGAGCACCGCGGTATGATTGCATCGTTGAAATACCCATCTTCGACATAACCTTAACAACGCCGTCCGCCCCACCTTTTTGGAACTTCTTCACAGCATCTACATAGTCAATTCCTACATGCCCTTTCGCAATCGCATCTTCAATAACGGCATAGGCTAAGTAAGGTGTAATTGCATCGACACCAAAGCTGATTAATGCTGCAAAATGATGAACCTCCCTTGCCTCAGCACTATTCACCACTAAGCTCACCTTTGTGCGTAAACCTTTACGAATTAAATGCTGATGGAGTGAACTTGATGCTAATAATATAGGTACCATTAATTGCTGAGCGTCCGCTAAATAATCATCTAAAACGAGTAATTCTACACCTTCTGCAATGGCTTGCTCTGCCTCGCGTTGAATACGTGCAAGTTCTTGCTCTAGGCTCTCTTTATAGTGTAAATGAATCGTCACTGCCTTGAACTTACCAGTACGATTTGTACGCAGCTGCTCCAGTTGCTCATTTAGTAAAATCGGTACATGTAGGAAAATACGCTTCGCATTCGACTCACCTGGATTTAATAAATCGCCCTCTGCACCTAGTAGCGTCATTGTCGACGTTACAACATGCTCACGTATTGAATCGATTGGTGGATTCGTTACTTGCGCGAATAGCTGCTTGAAATAGTTAAATAGTGATTGTGGACGATCAGATAAAACCGCGAGCGGCGTATCATTTCCCATCGAACCTAGTGGATCTTTACCGTCTACTGCAAGCTGCACAATATATTTTTGAACGTCTTCATATGTGTATCCTTGAATTTTTTGGCGTAAAATCAAATCGACCATTGGCTGCGCAACAGGCTTCACTTCATCAAGTTCTACCATATTTTCATCTAACCATTGCTGATAAGGATATGCTGCTGCCATTTCAGACTTAAGCTCTTCATCCGAAACAATGCGTCCCTGCTCTAAATCAATTAACAACATACGACCTGGACTTAAGCGATCCTTGTATAAAATATCTTCTTCTGCATAATCTACTACGCCCGTTTCAGAAGAGAAAATTACGTGGTCATCCTTTGTCACGTAAAGGCGGCCTGGACGTAAACCATTACGATCTAAAATTGCCCCAATTTGCTTCCCATCTGTGAAACATATTGCCGTTGGACCATCCCAAGGCTCCATCAAGCTTGAGTGATATTTATAAAACGCCTTTTTCTCCTCTTCAATGCGAGGATTTTCAGTCCATGGCTCTGGGATTAGCATCATCGCAGCATGTGCTGGTGTGCGTCCTGCAAGCACAAAAAATTCAAATGCATTATCTAGCATCGATGAATCTGACCCGGTTTCATCAATAATAGGAAGTAGCTTTTCTAGGTCTTCACCAAATGCCTCCGACACGAATTGCTGCTCACGTGTACGCATCCAGTTAACGTTTCCGCGAAGTGTATTGATTTCACCATTATGGATAATATAGCGATTCGGATGCGCTCGCTTCCAAGATGGGAAGGTATTTGTCGAATAACGTGAATGTACAAGGGCGAATGCTGACACAAATGACTCATGTTGCAAATCTGTATAAAACGTCGTAACTTCCTCCGGTGAAAGTAAACCTTTAAAGACCATCGTTTGGCTCGACATACTTGGAATATATAAATCAAGTTCCTTTGCTAGTGCCCAGTGCTCCACTTGCTTACGAATCACATAAAGTTTGCGCTCAAAGGCTAAACGATCTAATCCTGGAGCTGCTTGTATAAACACTTGGCGTACAACTGGTGCAGTTTCCTTTGCTACAGCGCTTAAGACGCCATATTTGGTCGGCACCGTTCTCCAACCAATTAATCCTTGTTTCTCTGCTTGGATTAATTCGTTCATTTTTTCTTCGATTAACTTTTGCTGTGCCTCGTCTTGAGTGAAAAATAATTGCCCTACACCATATTCCCCTACTTCTGGTAGGTTCAGTTCCATACATTGTTCCTTGTAAAAGGCGTGTGGGATTTGCACCATAATACCGGCACCATCACCTGTTTGACCGTCTCCACCTCGTCCTGCACGGTGTTCTAATCGACATAACATCTCTAATCCATTCTTAACAATTTTATGTGAAGCGATGCCTTTCATATTTGCGTACATACCGATTCCGCAAGCATCATGCTCAAACTCCGGTGAATAAAGGCCTTGCTGTTTTGGTAATTGATCAAAAGTCATAAAAAATCCCCCCAATTCTTTCAAATGCGTATTTACATTTTAAAGTTTTCAGAATAATATAAACAATATATAGATTGGATATAAACAATCTATTAATTAGATGAATGAGGTGGAACTGTGGAATTACGTCAATTGCGTTACTTTGTCGAAGTAGCTGAAAGAGAGCATATTTCGGAAGCTGCGGAACATTTACATGTAGCACAATCAGCCATAAGCCGCCAAATCGCCAACTTAGAGGATGAGCTAGGTACCCCTCTATTTGAACGAATTGGGCGAAATGTAAAGCTAACACCAATTGGGAAAACTTTTTTAGCTCATACCATTGCCGCGTTAAAAGCAATCGATTTTGCTGCAAAACAAGTAGAGGAATTTCTCGACCCTGCAAAAGGTACAATTAAAATTGGCTTTCCTACTAGCTTAGCTAACTCTGTTTTACCAACCGTTATTTCTGCGTTTAAACGAGAATACCCCGACATAGAATTCCATTTACGTCAGGGCTCTTATAAATATTTAATTGAAGCTGTTCAAAATCGTGAACTTAATTTAGCATTTTTAGGACCCTTGCCTGCAAAAAATGAATTAATCAATACAACGGTTTTATTCAGTGAAAGTATTTATGCGCTTTTACCTGCGAGTCATCGTTTAGCGAAGCAACCTTCAATTAATTTAATCGATTTAAAAAACGATGAATTTGTGTTATTCCCTGAAGGTTTTGTCCTCCAAAAGGTGGCAATTGATGCTTGCAAATCAGTTGGTTTCACACCTAGAGTTACATCTGAAGGCGAGGATATGGATGCACTAAAAGGGATTGTTGCTGCTGGAATCGGTGTGACATTACTACCCGAGAGCTCGTTGAATGACTCCATCCCGCGAATGACAGTTAAACTGCCAATCAGTATCCCTTCAATTCGCCGTACGGTCGGTATTATCTCTCCAACCACACGAGACCTTGCCCCGTCCGAAATTATATTTTTAGACTTCGTGAAATCTTTCTATTCACGGCTTACACAATTTCAATAACTGAATTCTCACCTGAAAATTGTAGGTCTTTTTATTGCCAAATGAAAAAGGGGTTTGCTGAAAAGACTCTTTTCAGCAAACCCCTTTAGGCTACTTATTAAATTTATCGACTATCATCGCTAATGCACCGTCACCCGTTACATTCGTGGCTGTTCCAAAGCTATCCTGCGCCATATACAGTGCGATCATTAAGGCAATCATCGTTTCATTAAAGCCAAGCATCGTACCTAGCAAACCAATCGCCGCCATTACTGCGCCTCCTGGTACACCTGGTGCAGCAATCATCGTCACACCAAGCATCATAATGAATCCAAACATCGATACAAACGTGAATTCCATACCGTTCATCAGCATAACCCCAATTGCACATGTAACTAATGTAATCGTTGAACCTGATAAATGAATTGTCGCAAATAACGGGATCGTAAAGTCTGTCACTTTATTTGAAGCACCTGTTTTTTTTGCTTGCTTCAACGTTACTGGAATTGTTGCTGCTGAAGATTGTGTTCCTAGTGCTGTGAAATACGCTGGTAACATTGTTTTTATTAATGCAAATGGGTTTTTCTTATTCAACACACCTGCAACGCTATATTGCATTAGGAGCATTACCCAGTGAAGTACAAGTATTAGTAAGAATACAACTGCAAACACCGATAAAATCTTTGCAACTTGACCTGCGAATGTCATATTCAAGAATATCCCGAAAATATGGAATGGTAACAACGGGATAATTACTGCCGAAATTAATTTTTCAATAATCCCGTTAAATTCCTCAAAGCCACGCTTTAACACATCACTTTTCACAACCGTCATTCCAACACCCATAATAAATGCGAATAATAGTGCTGCCATTACATCCATTACTGGAGTCATTTCAATTTTGAAAAAAGCTGTTGCTAAAAAGTCATTTGGATTGCTAACACCAGAATCACTTTGCGCTGAAATGAAATTAGGTAAAATCCTACTTGCCGTAAAGAAAGCAAGTATCCCTGCAACAAGCGTTGAGAAATAAGCAAAGAATGTTGCTAACCCTAGTAATTTCCCTGATTCTGAACCGAGCTGCGCAATACCTGGCGCGATAAATCCTATTATTATTAATGGTACGACGAAGCTTAAAAAGCCTCCAAATATATCATTAAATGTTGCAAATATACGCACAAACCATTCTGGCACGAACGTCCCAACGATTACCGCTGCCAAAATTGCTAGTATAATTTTTGCTAATAAACCTATTTTAAATTTCATTTTAATTGTCCTCCCGAGAGATACATATGTCTACCCTAGATGTATAATAGCAATTTAACATATCTACACTGGAATAGAAACCCGAAACTAAATAGTCGGAATTTTAAGTTTATATAACTTGAAATCATTTCACTCTAAATTACACATTTTAAACTTTAAACCTTACTACTACTATATAAAAAATCAATTAACGGTATCTCAATTATAACGCTTTTACTTCTTTACACCCACAAAAAAACATCATTCTGAATCAGTTCGATTCAAAATGATGCTCTTCTTTATAACTTGCCCTATTTTATCCTTACTCATACTTTAAGTAAGATGCTTAGTTTTCCAATTTTCCACCTAAATTAATCTAGTAGATTGATAAAATTCAAAGACCTCTTTAGAAGTTTTCATTGGCGTGTAGCCGAATTCTTCCTTTAATTTCGTGTTTGCTAAAACCGGTCGATATTTCAAGAATCGAACTTGTTCCTCACCGTATTGTGACAAGTGCAAACGCTTCAAGACGAACAAGGATCCAGTTACAAATGAAGAAGGTAATTTAACGACTTTTTTATTAAGTATTTGCCCAATTTCATCGACTGATAACGCCCCATCACCTGCTAAATTGAAAATCCCTGTTTTTTCATCAGAAATAGCTTTTGCAAAGCAACGTACGACATCTTGATCCCAAATAAAGACAAAGGGACTTTTTGATCCTTGGATGCCAATTAAATAGCGTTTATCAAATAAATTCGTAATTTGATTGCGTACTGAGCTCCCTAATATCGTCCCAATTCTAAAAATTGTTTGCTCCAAATTTGGATAAGTAACTCGATAATCAGAGAGCATTTCTTCTACTAATCGCTTGTGATAAGAATAGGTAAACTCTTCATTGCCGCGAATTTTATCTGTTTCCACTAACCACGAACTATTTTCAGGATGATAGCCGTAAGCTGCGCCGCTAGATGAAATTATAATGCGTTTCACATTCGTGGCAACACATGCCTTCAATATATTTTCTGTTCCAATTACATCCACGGAATATTCAAAATCTCGATTGCTATCCTTACCTGGCGTTACGATGGAGGCTAAATGAACGACTACATCAACTGTGTAACGCTGCATGATATTCGTCACTTCATTTGAGCGTACATCTAATTTGGTATACACAATTGAAGGATATTCAGCAAATGGATTTTCATCGCGTATATCTGCCGCTATGATTTCATGTTCGCCTTCCTCCACTAAATAATGTACCAGTTGCTTGCCAATATAACCTGCTGCCCCTGTAATCAATACCTTCATACACTGACCTCCTGTGATACGGATTCTGGATTCTCTAGGGCTTCAGGGAGTACCTTTTTTCTAGACCAATAGGTAGCCAAACTTATCCCTGAAATAATATGCCAAATTCCCCAAAATGCTGCGACTAACGCCATTCCACCTAAACCATCAAAGAAGTTGAAAATTAGAACAAGTCCTAATCCAGAATTTTGAATACCTACCTCAATCGCAATCGCTCGACGGTCTGCTTCCTTTATCTTAAAGGATCTAGCTGCAAAATAACCCGTAGATAATGCAATCGCATTATGAAGAATAACGATAACGACAATAACCCCCACAAATTCAATAAATACTTCGATGTTATTTGCTAGCATAACAATTACGAACGCCCCAAAAATTACGAGAGATAGCTTCATCATAATATTGCTCACTTTCGCTGCAAGTATTGGAAATTTCGCGCGAATAGTCATTCCTGCTAAAAGTGGCAGGCCCAGCATTAAGAAGATTGTCACTAACATATCTACTGCACTAATACTAAATGAAGTCATCATTTCTCTTGTTGGCTCATAGCGCGATGCCCAAAACAACGTATTTATTGGCGTCATCACAATTGCCAATACCGTTGAAATGGCTGACATACTAATCGATAACGGCGTATTTCCTTTTGCAAAATGCGTTAAAAAGTTTGATAAATTTCCTCCCGGACATGCCGCCACTAAAAATAAACCTAATGCAATACTTGGACTTGGCTGTAAAATGAGTACAAGTAAAAACGTTATCGCAGGTAATAATAAAAACTGACACATAAGGCCAATCAATACCGGCTTCGGATTTTTTAGCGATTGCTTAAAATCAGAAATCCGTAAATCAAGCGCCACCCCAAACATAATAAAGCCAATTACAATATTCATAACAAGCAGAGCATTTTCACTGAAATTTACTTGAATCGCATCAATTCCCATTGGCTATTTCCCCTTCGGTTCGGCATGCATATCTTTGAAATATTTTAAACCAGGTGCCCACATATGTTTCACCGAATCCACTTCTGCATGAATAACTGTACATTTACCTACTTCAATAGAACGTTGTAACGCTCCTCTTAAATCCTCTACATTATCTACAAATTCACCATGTCCACCCATCGATTGTGCTAATAAATCAAAGCGGATTTCACCTAAATCAGCGTTAATACTTTCATCTGGACCTAATGATTTTTTAATCATCGTTTTAATTGGTCGCATTGCAAAGTGTTGGTTAATTTTCACCATGCCCCATTGCTTATCACATAGTACAATATAAACTACATGTAATTTATTTCGAATTGCAGTTTCGACCTCTTGCGGATGAAAGCCCATCGCACCATCGCCGATGACACATAGTACAGGCGCGCCAGGACGTGCAACTGCAGCACCTAACGCTTGCCCAACACCTGCACCTAACATCCCAAATTTAAACGTTGATAATACCGGCATTTCTGCGTTTACTTTATAATAAAAATTTGTCCAAATCGCAGTATTTCCTCCATCGATAACAAGCGGTGTATTTTTCGGAAAGGCCTGCTGAGCCAGGGATGGAATTTGTGCAGGATTTAGTGGTGAATTTAAGTCTGCTAAATGCTCATCTAACTTTTTACGATGCGTATTCTTTGTGGCTATATGCTTTTCAATCATTGCTTCTCGACTTGGATTGAACGTTGAGTTTTTCACTTCATCTAGTTTTAATAGGAGTTGCTGCAGGAATGCTTTTATATCTGATTGAATCGATAAGGTTGTCGGTTTATTCGCACCCATAATCGTCGTATCTAAATCAACTTGAATAACCTTTTGCTGCGCATTCCAATATGGCGCTTTACCCCACCAATCAGTTTCGCCAACCCTTGACCCTAAAATCAGGACTACATCCGCATCATTACGTACATTATTGTTTGCTTCAATATGCACCATTGGCATCATTAAACGATTATCTTCATCCATTGCACCACGACCAGCCCAGCTCGTTGTTACCATTGCCTGTAATGCTTCCGCCACATTCTTCAATTCTTCTTTCGCACCTGAATGAAGCACCCCACTCCCTGCGTGAATTACCGGGAAATCTGCGGATTTCAAGAGCTCCAAAGTACGCTCAACTTGGTAATCAGAAGCTTTTGGCAACTCAATGGTACGATATTGAGAAGGTTCCCAAAATGCTACTTCCGCCCTCACCTTACCATTCATAATATTTTCTGGAATATCAATATGAACTACCCCAGGGCGACCTTCAAAACACTGACGTAACGCCATGCGCATCATTTCAGGAATACGATCAAAAGAGGGTACTGCCTTACTCCATTTCGCAAATTGGCTAATCGTACCGACTTGATCAAAACATTGATATGTGCCTCCACGATCCGGATACATAATCCCAGTACGGCGTGAACTTGTAATACAAAGTACGCGATTACCTTCTGCCTCTTCCACAACAAGCCCCGGCAATATATTTGCAACGCCTGGCCCATTACTCGCCATACATACACCTAAACGATTTGTCACACGTGCATATGCCCCAGCCATATGGGCAGCGCTCGTTTCATGACGTGGTGAAATTAAAGAAATCCCATTATTCTTTAATTTAGAATAAAATCCAAAATACGTTCCATCGATAATTCCAAAAACATTATCAATCCCTTCGATTGCCAACATTTTTGCGACTACTTCGCCACCTGTTATTTCAACTGCCATAAACATTTTCCCCCTTATAATGTGCTAAAAGATTTTACATTTCCTTTAATTTCATATGAAGCTATGAAATGCGACTTCCATTTAAAAAATCCCCATTTAAAACTTTTGCTGTCGTCTCGTCTTTAATTTAAGTTCATATAAATTAGGATGAAAAATGCTGACATAAAATTCAATAGGTTCCCCGCTCACTCCCGTGATAATACGCTCAACCGATAAGACATTAGTCCCCGGTGTAAGGTGAAGATGAATCGCATCCGCATCTGAAATTGGCACACAGCGAATCGTTTGCTGCGCTTCTACAAGAACGATTTCTAACTCGTTTTCTAACAAGTCATAAATAGTCGATTCATTAAGATCATAGTGCTGAAGTTGTTTCCCTAAATCCTGTGTATAAAAATGCCTTTCTATGGCAATCGGTAATTTGTCGGCTCGACGTAAACGTGTAAATGTAAATAGATTCTTGCTTTTTAAAATCCTACTTGCATATTCGTTATCTGTCGTTACCTTGCTTTGCAATAGTTTAGCGCTGGGCGTCATTCCCATATTTAATACGGTTTCAGTAAAGCTATGCAGTGCATTAATCCATTCATGTACAGCCAGTTTCTTTTTAATAAACGTCCCTTTTCCATGTACTTTATCAAGTACTTCCTCATGCACTAAATGATTTACAGATTCACGAATCGTAGAACGACTTACCCCAAAGCGCTCCATTAACTCTCGTTCACTAGGAATCTTTTCCGAGTATTTGCCGGCGGTGATTTCAGATTTTATAAGCTTCTTAATTTGGATATGAAGCGGAACTGAATTTTCGAAATTAACCAACACTCTCCCTCCCTTCTCAAATACTGGTACGAACATCAGAACGTCCGTACCAGTATTCCTATTAATACACTTACTTTTGAACTTAAAATTGATTATACATGCTGTATTTTATTCCCACAATTGGTTTTTCTGAATTTTCAATTAATAGTTTACTGCAATACTATACCGATATATCATTATCTCAAACAGTTTTAATAGACTATCTATTTATAAACATCTAACATTATCAGCCAGTTTTATAAAAAGTCATTTCCAAACTCAAGCTACTATATTTAAATACTAATAATTTTTATACTCAACACAAAATTAAACGTGCAATTTCCTCCCTAGTCGTAACTGACAAAAAAAATACCCCCTACACCATTTCGGATGTAGGGGGTAGTGAATAATTATTTACTTACTGGTACGACAGAGCCGCCCCATTCAGATAGGATAAAGTCTTGAATTTCTTTTGAAGTTAATACTTCAACTAATGCTTTGATTGCTTTAGAATCTTCATCACCAGATTGTACAGCAATAATATTCACGTATGGAGATTCACTACTTTCAATTGCGATTGAATCTTCTAGTGGATTTAATCCGTTATCTATTGCATAGTTTGAGTTGATTAATACTGCATCACCCTCACCATTTGCATACATTTGGTATAAAAGTTCTGCTGCTGTATCATGATCGAAT
Source organism: Solibacillus sp. (assembly GCA_045617525.1). GTDB lineage: Bacteria > Bacillota > Bacilli > Bacillales_A > Planococcaceae > JAZLIT01. Next base: position 92,206 of record JAZLIT010000062.1, read on the forward strand.
TTAAAGTTTTTTGGATTTTCAACAATATCTTTAATCTCAGCTGTTGTTTTGTCGATACTATCTGCTAATTTAATTAAACCTTCTGTCTCAAGTAATGAAAGCATACGACCGTGATCTGCTACTGAGTTTGAAAGTAAAATTGTTGCACCCTTTGGAAGCTCAGCCAAAGAGCTATGTTTTTGAGAATAAATGCCGATTGGCTCGATATGTATTTCTCCAGCATTTGCAAAGTCATATCCGAATTCTTCTTTTTGTGATTCAAAGTAAGGAATGTGTTGGAAGTAGTTCGCATCTAGATCACCAGAATCTAAATCTTTGTTTGGCAGTATATAGTCTGTATATGGTTCGATTTCAAGCTCGATCCCTTTTTCAGCTAATAGCGGCTGCGCTTTTTCTAAAATGACTGCGTGTGGTGTATTTGAAGCCCCAACTACTATTTTAACTTCCTCTGAAGTCCCTGCTACTAATTTATCTTCCTCTGTACCACATGCTGCTAATGCTAGAATTGATGCCCCTAATGCTACTACTTGTAATAATTTTTTCATATTCTTCTGCCCCATTCTAATATATGTTTTTTTGGATTCACCAAATTTAATTCCCGAAAATTGTGACTCTTTAAGGTAGATTGGAATTTGCATTTAGCAAATTCCTCTATCTCTTTTCGTTTAATGTAAATTTAAGTAGCACCTTTATATTAATAGCAAATGCTATCAATTAACGCTTATCAATTTTTGCTGTAATAAAGTCACCAATATATTGGATAATAAATACCACGATTAAAATAATAATTGTTGCGACCCAAGTTACGTCTGCCTGATTACGTGAGAAGCCGTCATAGAACGCTAAGGTCCCTAAACCGCCTGCCCCAATAATTCCTGCCATCGCAGTATATCCAACCAATGCAATAGCTGTAACCGTAATACCTGAGATTAACGCCGGTAAACTTTCTGGAATTAACACTTTCCAAATGATTGTCGACGATTTGGCACCCATCGATTTTGCAGCTTCAATAACGCCTTTATCGATCTCACGCAAAGCAATTAATACCATACGTGCATAAAAAGGTGCTGCACCAATAATTAATGCTGGTAAAGCCGCATTTGCACCACGAATCGTATCAAGTAAAAACTTCGTGAATGGAATTAATAAAATGATTAACACGATAAACGGAATCGAGCGGAAAATATTCACTAATGAGCCTGTTAAAAAATGTACTACTTTATTGGCCCATAGCTGGTTGGGACTCGTTAAAAATAGTACAATCCCGATCGCTAAGCCTAACACGAACGTAATCCCTGTCGCAATGAGCGTCATATACAGTGTTTCATACGTAGCTTCTAGCATTTTGTCCCAGTTTAGGTTTGGAAGTAATTGATTAAGCATGTTCAATCACCTCCGTTTTAATCTCATGCTGTGTTAACATCTCTAATGCTTTTTCAACCTGATCTGTATCGCCATTTATATGTACGAATAATGTCCCAATTGGACCACTCGTGGTATGTGTAATCATTCCTTGAATAATGTTTACATCAACACCAAATTGCTTAATAATTTGTGTGATAACAGGCTGTTCAATTGTTTGACCAACAAACCCCAGTTTTACAACCTTACCTGTTTTATAATTTGCTAATATTTGATCTACCGATACATGCGTTTCATTCGTCTCACCTGAAACTTGTGACACGAAATTTTTTGTAATTGGCGCTTGTGGATTTTTAAACACTTGAAGAACTGGACCTTCTTCTACAACTTTACCAGCTTCCATTACAGCAACTTTGCCACATATTTTACGGATTACATGCATTTCGTGTGTGATTAACACGATTGTTAAACCTAGGCGCTTATTGATATCCAGCAGTAATTCCAAAATCGCGTCTGTCGTTTCAGGGTCAAGCGCTGAAGTTGCTTCATCGCAAAGTAATACCTCAGGATTATTCGCAAGCGCTCGTGCAATTCCTACACGCTGCTTTTGCCCACCAGATAATTGTGAAGGATAGGCATCTTCACGTCCTGCTAGTCCCACTAGATCAACTAGCTCCAATACACGCTTTGCTCGCTGCTCTTTTGGAACACCCGCAATTTCAAGTGGAAACTCGATATTCTCAGCAACTGTACGTGACCAAAGTAAGTTGAAATGTTGGAAAATCATACTAATCTTTTGACGAGCATCGCGAAGCTTCTTCCCTTTTGCTGAAGAAATTTCTTGGCCATTTATAGTCACAGTTCCTTCAGTTGGCTGTTCAAGACCGTTAAATAGGCGAATCATCGTACTTTTACCTGCACCTGAATAACCGATAATACCGTAAATCTCACCTGTTTCGATTGAAAGCGAAACATCATTTACTGCATGCACTTTACCTGATTTAGTTTTGTACACTTTATGCACATTTTTTATTTGAATCATATTCGTTCTCCTTAATTGAAATAATGCTTTTTTAAGCTTTACCCAACAAAAAAAACCTTCCTGCAAAAAAGATCAGCAGAAAGGTTTATCGCAAAAAAATATATACGTTCACCGTTCTCTCATCTCTCAAAGCCATAGCTTTGTGTGATTTGGCACCTTTTCATTTTTCAATGCTGGTTGCCGGGCTTCATAGGGCACTTCCCTCCGCCTCTCTACATAAGAGTAACGCTATTAAGTTAATGGTTGTTTGTTGATATGAGTGTTACTCTAACAGACAATTCAGTACACGTCAATTAGTTTTTTAATAATTCATATAAAAAGGGTACGGATTGAAATGCATATATCTTTTCTTCCACTTTACCAGCTCTTGTAATAAGTAGACATGGCACACTTTCGATTTGAAGATCGAACGGTAAGGAACCTGTAAAATTTAAATTCGCCTTCCCCATTGGCAAGTCCGGTAAAAGTTGCTCAATTACATCGAGCATTTTTGACGCCACCGCACATGTGCCACACATCGGTGTATATAAATAATAAGCAGTCAGTTCATTTTCTTCAGATGCCTGCTGCCACTGTTTTGTTGTCCATTCTTTCATACGCTCTGTCACCTTTATTTAGTCTGGATTTTTATTTGCTTTAAAAGTTCTCTAATAATGTCTACCGGTGTTTCGGCAACTTCAATATACTCGACTGGAATAATGAGCTGTATTGCCTCAGGATAAATACGATTCATTAATTGTCTCAGCTTATGTCCATTTTTATCTGCATCAAACATTGTAATAAGTGTGTGCATCTCATAGGGTTCAAGGAGTTGTAGCAAATCATCCTCACTTATCGTTCCATTCGTACAAAGTATCATAGCATTTTCAGCGAGCACTTGCTTTACTTTAAGCTTATCAGAACGTCCTTCGACAATAATGCATATAGGTTGCATCATTTTTCACTCCTCTCCTATGTGAGAAAAAACGCCCAAATCAGCTGAATGATTTGGGCGTTTTGAAATTGTATTATTCAGCGATTAACGCTTCATATTGTTCTGGTGTTAATAACGCGTCTACGTTTTCTGGATTTGAAAGTTCAACTTTAATCATCCATGCATTTTCGTATGGAGATTCATTTACTAATTCTGGGCTATCAGAAAGCTCGTCATTAATCGCAGAAACTGTACCTGAAATTGGAGCATATAATTCTGAAACAGTTTTAACTGATTCAACGCTACCGAATGCTTGCTCAAGTGCAACAGTATCGCCTACTTCAGGAAGCTCAACAAATACGATGTCGCCAAGCTCGTGTTGGGCGTGATCCGTAATACCGATAATTGCAGTATTGCCATCAATTTTTACCCACTCATGCTCTTTTGTGTAGCGTAAATCTTTAGGTGTGTTCATACTAAAAATCCCTCCAACTAATATGTAGTACATTCAAGTCAAGTTTGCCATAAATCATTCGGTAAAACAAGGTAGTTAACGTTTTATTTCCAAATTTCTAAGAAGTCAGACTCCTTGAATCCTATCGTTAATTTCTTACCATCTGTAACGATTGGACGTTTAATTAACATCCCATCCGATGCTAAAAGTGCTAATTGCTCATCCTCCGACATATTTGCAAGCTTGTCCTTTAACCCAAGCTCCTTATACTTATTCCCTGAAGTATTGAAGAACTTTTTCAGTGGAAGGCCACTTGTAGCATAAAATGCAGCTAGTTGCTCCTTCGTTGGTGTTTGCTCAACTATATGGATATTGTCATATGCGATGCCCTCTGTGTCCAGCCATTTTTGCGCTTTTTTACATGTTGAACACTTTGGATATTGGATAAATTGGATTGCCATGAAATTCGCCCCTTTAGTGCTATTTCCTACATTGTAAATGAATATCATGAGAAATTGCAAAGCGAAGCATAAAAACCTGAGCAGGACGTCTCCTACTCAGGCTTGAAATTACTTTAAACTACGTATTTTTCAGCTTCGATTAACTTCGCAGCTGCTTCACGCTTTTTCGGAATTAAGTTGTAAGGGTTGTTACGTGTTAATTTACGTAATGCAGATAATGTCATACGACCTGCATCGCCTTCAACTGAAGCAAGTAATGTATCTTTTGCTTCTGCTTCAATAATTGCGAATGCTTCTTGACAGAAGATTTGTGTATAAAGAATTTTTTGGTTTGCTTTTTCAACACCATCGCGTTCAATCGCTTTTTGCGTACGAATCACCACTGATTCCATTGCGAATAATTGGTTTGCAATGTTCGCGATATTCACTAGCACTTCTTGCTCTTTATCTAATTTAGCACCAAATGCCTGTGCAGCAGCACCAGCAGCTAAAACAGCGATTTTCTTCGCGTTTTTCACTAAATTTAATTCTTGTGCTAATGGCTCATTGCCAATTTCTTCAGGCATCATCATTAATAATTCGCCTTGTAATTGTTGCGCTACTTGTAATAGAGGAAGCTCACCTTTTAGCGCTTTCTTCATGAATGTACCTGGTACGATCATACGGTTGATTTCATTTGTGCCTTCGAAAATACGGTTAATACGAGAATCACGGTAAATACGCTCTACTTCATATTCAGCCATAAAGCCGTAACCACCATGAAGTTGAACTGCTTCATCCGCAACGTAGTCAAGTACTTCAGAACCGAATACTTTCGCGATTGAACACTCGATTGCGTACTCAGCGATAGCTTCAGCTACTGCTTTACCCTCAACTTTTTCTGCATCAGAAAGTTGGCTGAAGCGGTCTTCGATGTAACCAACAGTACGGTAGTTTAATGATTCAGATGCATAAATTTGCGTCGCCATTGTTGCAAGCTTTTCTTTTGTTAAGTTGAAGCTTGAAAGTGGTGTTTTGAACTGTTGGCGTTGATTTGTGTAAGCTGCTGCTAATTCGAAAGCACGCTTAGAACCACCAACCGTACCTACTCCTAGTTTGTAGCGACCGATATTTAAGATATTGAACGCGATAATATGCCCACGACCAATTTCTCCTAATAAGTTTTCTACTGGAACTTGTGCATCTTCTAATACTAGTGTACGAGTTGAAGATGATTTAATCCCCATTTTCTTCTCTTCAGGGCCAACAGATACGCCATCATACGCTTTTTCTACGATAAATGCAGTGAATTTTTCACCGTCAATTTTTGCGTAAACTATGAATACATCCGCAAAGCCAGCGTTTGTGATCCATTGTTTTTCACCGTTTAATACGTAATGAGTACCCGCTGCGTTTAATTTAGCAGTTGTTTTAGCACCTAATGCATCAGAACCTGAACCTGGCTCCGTTAATGCATAAGCAGCAATTAATTCACCTGAAGCTAGTTTTGGTAGGTATTGTGTTTTTTGCTCATGGTTACCAAATAATACGATTGGTAAAGAACCAATCCCAACGTGGGCACCATGTGTAATTGAGAATCCACCAGCTACTGCCATTTTTTCAGTAATTAAAGCAGAAGAAATTTTATCTAGGCCAAGACCCTCGAATTCTTCTGGTACATCAGCAGCTAGTAAACCAAGTTCACCTGCTTTTTTAAGTAAACGTACTGAATGCTCGAATTCATGATTCTCTAGGTTTTCTATTACTGGCATTACTTCGTTTGCAACGTAGTCCGCAGTCGTCTGAGCAATCATTTTTTGCTCGTCAGTGAAATCCTCAGGCGTGATTATTCGACTGATTTCCACGTCCTCGATTAAAAATGCGCCACCTTTAATAATGCTTGTTGTTTGTTCCATAATATTTTTCCTCCCCTAAGGTCATTTTTGTTGTATTACGTTTTATAATAGTCGAGCAGTAATCAGTGTGTGTTCGGAGACTGGGAGCACACACCGTTACTGTATTAAATACGTACTCTGTAAGCGTTACCCGCGCATTATAGAAGACGTTTTATAAAATTTCGAATACACCTGCAGCACCCATTCCGCCACCGATACACATCGTTACAACGCCGTATTTACCACCGCGACGTTTCAACTCGTTGATCAGCTTAAGTGTAAGAATAGCGCCCGTTGCACCAAGTGGATGGCCAAGAGCAATTGCTCCACCGTTAACATTTACTTTCTCCATATCGATGCCAAGATGACGAACAACTTGGATTGATTGAGATGCAAATGCCTCATTGATTTCCCAAAGATCGATATCATCTTGCGTTAAGCCAGCAATTTTTAATGCTTTTGGAATTGCTTCAATTGGCCCGATACCCATTACTTCTGGCGCAACACCTGCAACTGCAAACCCTAAATATTTCGCAATTGGCGTTAATCCTTGTGCTTCTGCTTCTTCACGGTCCATCACAAGAACCGCAGCTGCACCATCTGAAGTTTGAGAAGAGTTACCCGCCGTTACAGAACCTTTGACATTAAAAGCAGGACGTAGCTTGCCTAATGTTTCAGTCGATGTTCCTGGGCGAACGCCTTCATCTGTATCAAAAATACGTTTTTTCTCTTGTAATTTATTATTTTCGTCAACGTAAAAATCAATGACTTCTACTGGAACGATTTCGTCTTTAAATTTACCTTCTTTAATCGCTTTTTCAGCTAATTCATGCGAACGAACTGCAAATGCATCTTGGTCTTCACGCGAAACGTTGTAGCGTACTGCCACTTGTTCTGCTGTATGCCCCATTCCGATGTAATATTGAGGTGATTCTTCAGCTAATTTCGGATTTAGACGAACCGTATTTCCTACCATTGGAATCATACTCATCGATTCTGTTCCACCTGCAACAATTGCTTTTGAATGACCAAGCATAATCCGCTCAGCTGCGTACGCAATTGTCTGTAGGCCAGATGAACAGAAACGATTTACTGTGATTGCTGGAGTTGAATCTGGTAAACCTGCTAATGCGCCAACTAGTCGAGCAACGTTCATCCCTTGCTCTGCTTCTGGCATTGCACAACCCATAATTAGGTCATCAATTTCGCCCGTATAGCCTGAGCGTTTGATTGCTTCTTTTACTACTAATGCACCAAAATCGTCTGGACGAGTATTGGCTAATGTACCTTTTTTTGAACGGCCAATCGGTGTACGAGCACCTGCCACAATTACGGCTTCACGCATAGTGATGTATCCCCCTTTTGTTTTGCTACAAACTGTAGCCGTGAAATTTCTTCCCTTTTGAATAAAGCAATTCGAAAAAGGATGTAGTGCTCATTTAATTCATTAGTTACGTAATGGCTTGCCTTTTAGTAGCATGTGTTGCATGCGTTGTTGAGATTTCCCATCGGCTACTAACTCTAGGAATACTTGTTTCTCTAAGCCTAGTAAGTACTCTTCTGATACTTCTGTTCCATAAGGTACTTTACCGCCTGCGATAACGTAGGCAAGTTTTTTCGCGATTTTTAGATCGTGATCTGTGATATAGCCTGAGTCATACATTCCTTGTGCGCCAAGTAATAATGTTGCATAACCTGGTGCCCCAACAACTTTTACTTTTTTCTTTAATGGTGCATTATAACCTGCATCATGAAGTGCGATTGCCGCTTGCTTCGCATCATATAGAAGGTGATCTGGATTAACAGATACTGCGTCCGCAAATGTTAGGAAGTTGTTTTCACGTGCTTCCTCACCTGAAGTTGATACTTTTGCAGTTGCAACTGTTTCGAATACTTTATTTGCAATAACTTGATAGTCAATTTCTACGCCGTTTGGTAAGCCTTTAATGAATTTTTCATAAAGTCCTAGATTCCCACCGCCGCCTGGAATTAGGCCAACGCCTACTTCAACAAGGCCTAAGTAAGTTTCAGCAGATGCTTGGATATGAGCTGCTGGTAAACATACCTCCGCTCCGCCGCCAAGTGTCATTTGGAATGGTGCTGCAACAACTGGTTTTGAGCTGTATTTAATACGACGCATTGCGTTTTGGAATGCTTTAATTGTGAAATCCAATTCAAAGATATTATCATCTTGTGCTTCCATTAAGATCATCCCTAAGTTTGCACCAACACAGAAGTTCTTGCCTTGGTTACCAATTACAAGCCCTTTGAAGTTTGCTTCTACTTCATCAATTGCGAAATTAATCATTTGAATAATATCTAGGCCAATTGCATTTGATTGCGAGTGGAATTCAAGTAAAGCTACGCCATCACCCATATCAATTAAGCTTGCACCTGTGTTCGACTTAATTACCCCATGCTTTTTCTTATAGCGTTTTAAGTCAATTGCTTTTTCATTTACAGGCACTTTTACGTACTCTACCCCATTGTAATAAGCTAGGTCGCCATCGATTTCTGAGTAGAATGACGTTAAGCCTTTTTCTAAGAATTCTTTAACGAACGCAGGAACTACGCGCCCTTCTGCTTCCATTTTGGCAACAGATTTTTCTACGCCAATCGAATCCCACATTTCGAATGGACCTTGAGCCCAACCGAAGCCCCACTTCATTGCATTATCAATTGCAAGAATGTCGTCTGCAATTTCGCCTGTTAACTCCGCAGAGTACACTAATGTTGGAGCAAAAATATTCCATAACAATTCACCAACACGGTCATTTGCGTACACTAATGTTTTCACGCGATTGCCTAAACCTTTAACTTGCTTCGCCATTTCAAGTGACGGCGCTTTCAATTTTTTTACTGGCTCATATTCGAATGTCGATAAGTTAAGCTCAAGAATTTCTCTTCCTTCTTTTTTAAAGAAGCCTTGGCCATTTTTCGCACCGATCCAACCATTTTGAATCATTTTATTTAAAATTGGTGATTCTTCAAATACTGCTTGTTCCTCACCTGTTGTTTTTTCGTATACATTTTTAGCAACGTGGGCAAATGTATCAAGGCCAACTACATCAAGCGTACGGAATGTTGCAGATTTTGGACGGCCAATTGTTGGACCTGTTACAGAATCAACTTCCCCGATTGAATAATTGCGTGCGATCATTTCTTGCATTGTTACAAGAAGACCGTAAGTTCCGATACGGTTTGCGATGAAGTTTGGCGTATCTTTTGCAATGACAACACCTTTACCTAATACATCTTCACCAAACACTTGCATAAATTCGATAACTTCTGGCTTTGTCGAGTTAGCCGGAATAACCTCTAATAATTTTAAGTAGCGTGGTGGGTTGAAGAAATGTGTGCCAAGGAAATGCCCTTGGAAATCTTCTGAACGCCCTTGGGCCATTGCATTAATGCTAACACCTGACGTATTAGAAGAAACGATAGAACCTGGCTTACGAACTGCATCGATTTTTTCGAATAAACCTTTTTTAATTTCAAGGTTTTCTACGATAACTTCGATGACCCAATCTACGTCTTTTAACTTTCCTAAATCATCCTCAAAGTTCCCTGGCGTAATTAACGCTAAGTTTTTCTTTGCTGATAACGGTGCTGGCTTTTGCTTAAGTAGCTTTCCTAACGCACCTGTTGCAAAACGATTTTTAACCACAGGAGAATCAAGTGATAAGCCCTTTGCCTCTTCTTCCTTTGTTAACTCCTTTGGTGCGATGTCTAATAATAATGTTGGAATTCCGATATTTGCTAAATGAGCTGCAATACCTGAACCCATTACCCCTGAGCCTAATACGGCTGCTTTTTGAACTTTGTACGACACGAGCAATTCCCCCTTCTTCCCTCTTTGAATGAACAGTCATTCATTTTTGAACGAAAAAAAAACTTGAAACAGCTTTTCTGTATTCAGTGTAGTTTATTTTGCCATTTTTGGCAATGCTTTTTATCACACTATTCTATAGATTCTCTATATTACGTTAAATAAAAGCTCGAAGTCGTTATGGACTTGTTCTAATTATTCTATTAAAGTAAATCCAAACTACAACATTGTGGTTTTTAACTTATTTTTAGTAAGCAAATAATTTGCGTGCCGGATTGAATCGTGTAAACTATTGGTAAGGAGCGTGATAATATGCAAGAAATTACAACTTTTGAACAATTTGAAGAGCTAACAAACGGGGAAAACCCTGTAATCGTTAAATTCTTCGCTGGCTGGTGCCCAGATTGCACACGTATGGATATGTTTATTGATCCAATTATTGAAGAGTACACTGGCTATGCTTGGTATTCAATGAACCGTGATAACTTCCCGGATTTAGCTGAAAAGTATCAAGTAATGGGGATTCCTTCATTATTAATCTTTAAAAACGGAGAAAAACTTGCTCACTTACATAGTGCTAATGCAAAATCTCCAGCTCAAGTAACAGAGTTTTTAGACGCACAAGCAGTATAATGAAATGGCCGCCTCTCTCTTAAATAGATTGGCGGCCATTTTTAATTATTTAGGTGATTTTGATTCCCTGATTAGTTTCTCCCTTCCCGCCCTTCTCTTCTATCCATGTCTCCATTAAAATAAGGTGACTGCATTCTAGTTATTTTTCCTTCTTAAAGGGAATAGTGAGTTAGAAATATTGTTTACTTAAAGGAGACTTGTCTATGAAAACATTACTCGACCTTACAGGAAAATCTCAATATAGTTCAGATGTAAACATAAAATTCCAAAGTTCGGCGTGTGGGCCTACAACTGCCCATGTCATTTTAAATTATATAAGTGCAAATACTGAACTCGCCAATTACGATGTAAATGAACTTTATAAAATTTTAGGAGCCACAAAAATTGGCCTCCATAAATGGCAGATGATTCGTAACTTACAGCAGCTTCTTGGTGCCAATTGGAATGTAGCCGACTGTTCGATTAGCGAGGCATTGAATGAATTGCGCAACGGACGCCCGGTTGCAATGAAATTCGATAAATACTTTTCATTTAATTGGCGAGCAAAACCTTTATACGCTTATCATTGGGTTCCGCTCATTGGCTATGAAATTCTTGATGAACATTTATACTTAACAATTCACGATAATGGTGGTCCCAATCGGGAGAGCCAAGTTCGTTCATTTAAATATGATGCAAACCGCAATGTTTTAAGCTTTGTCAAAATTGCACCTAAATACTTTTAAATAGGAAAAAGTGCGATTCCATTATAGAATCGCACTTTTTTAAAAATGATAATCATCTTCACAAATAACCATATCTTCTGGTTCATAAGGTTCGATATGCACTAAAGTCGTGGCATATTTATTCAGTTCCTTCACAACATCCTCAATTTCTTCGGTTAAGCTATGCGAAATGCGCACATTTAAATTCGGATTCACTGACACCGTAATATCAACTAGCATTAAGCTCCCATGCTGCCTACCTCGAATGTCAACAACCTCTCGAACACGTGGCATATTCGAAACTTTTTCCTGAATTTGCTCAATAATTTCTGTATCAAATCCATCCGATAATAAGTATACAGCCTCTTTAAAAATTTCAATCGCCGTTTTAATTATTATAATCCCGATGACAAATGCCGTAATTGTATCAATTATAGGGAAGCCTAAAATAGCAGCAGAAATCCCGATTGCCGTACCGATACTAACGAGCGCATCAGATCGATTGTCATAAGCCGCAGCTTTTACCGCAGTACTATTGATCTTCGCCGCTAAATTAATATTATATTTATAAACGCAATACATTACGACCGCACTAAAGAGAGCAACTACAATTGTTAAGCTATCCGGATTTTCATGCGCTGGTGCAAAAATATTTTTCCCGGCTGAAATTAAAACTTCAATCCCAACGTAAATCATTATGAATGCCGCGATTAGTGATGCGATTGTTTCAGCACGAAAATGACCATAACGGTGTTCATCATCTGGTGGACGCTGTGATATTCGCAGCCCTACAAGTACAGCAATTGACGCGATAATGTCCGTTGTATTATTTAATCCATCTGCCTTTAGAGCCTCAGAACCACCAATGTAGCCCGCTGTTAATTTTAAAACACTTAAAAATAGATATGTAACAATTGATAAATAAGCGCCTTTTTCACCTGCGCGTAAGTTTGTATATTGCTCCAAAATGTTTCCCCTCCGAAAAACTTCTTTAAACACGAAAGAGGCTACATCTGCGAATTAACGCGCGGATGTAACCCCTCTTATATGAGTTATTAATATACCATACTGACAACTATTTGCAATATAAAGCGAACCTTTTGTTACAACAAATCTCACCTTTTTCACATCGTTTTCATTAACATGCCTTCGATAGTACGACCCAGCTTGCCCTCTAGCCATTTTGCTGTATCTACATAACGCTCGAGATCCAGACCTGTTTCTTGGTCCATCTCATGTAGCATATACACAAAATCTTCCGTGCAAATATTCCCTACTGCTTTTGGTGCAAAAGGACAGCCACCTATGCCGCCTATCGAGCTGTCAAACCGGGTAATCCCATTCTGCAAACCAGCTAATGCATTTGCTACACCTAACCCACGCGTATTATGTAAATGTAATCCAAGAGGGAAGTCACCGTGGGTCGCCTGAAATAATTGAACAGCTTGTGCAATCTTATTGGGATTTGCTAGACCTACTGTGTCCGCAAACGTAATTTCATCTACGCCCACTTCCACAAACTCGCCCGCAATGTTCATCACACGTTCGAGTTCGACCTTGCCATCATAGGGACACCCAAAAACGGTCCCCAAAATTACATTAATCTTTTTATCATGCCCCTTCGCCTTATCCACAATTTTCTTCATTTCAACAATCGATTCATCTGTTGTACGTCGAATATTTTTCATGTTAAAGCCATCACTCACAGCGAACGATAACTGCACATGTTTAATTTTCGTGGACAATAAACGCTCTAACCCTGAATTACTTAAAACAAGTGCCGAATAAATCACACCATCAACGTCCTCAAGCTGCTCAATCAGCATTTCTGCATCAGCCATTTGAGGCATTAGCTTCGGATTCACGAATGACGCCACCTCTATTTTTTTCGCTCCTGCTGCCACTAATTGCCGAATGAGCTCTAGCTTATCCTCTGTTCGAACAACGAGCAACTCATTTTGCAATCCATCGCGCACCCCAACTTCACAAATTTCAATCACGTCGGTTCCCCCTTAAAGCAATTTTACTTTTTCTTAAACGCATCAAAAATTCCATTCACGGCAAGTGGCAATCTCAGTGACTAAATGGATTCATTTCAAAAACTGTTGGATTGTTGTTTTGCTATCTCCTATTTCATTGAATGTATCGTTGTATAAAATGTTCTACTTTCGATTGCATTTACCCTTTTTATGTTGTATTTAATTTGGTTTGTGAAGAGATGTTTGAAATGAACGTAGAAAGAAACGGATGAAGGCTAAATTTAAAATGAGTCCGATACAATTTAGGGGGCACTTCAACAACGGGGGGATTTTTAAATTCATTGAATTATGATAAAATTGGTTCATCACCAAAAGTCGGGGATGACAAAATCAATGTCCTGTTTCCAATCGTAATCGAAGGAACAGATGGGCATCATTTCGGTAGCCAAAACCACGTCTTTTAATAAGTTTAATTTTATTATTTGTGCCTTCCAT
>JAZLIT010000063.1:0-8859 GCA_045617525.1 Solibacillus sp.
TGTTGCAGTGCAACGAATTCATGATGAGGATCCACTATTTGAGGAATTACGTGTTATTCGTAAGCAATTAGCTGATGAAGAGGGCGTACCATCATTTGTGGTGTTCTCGGATAAAACGCTAAAAGAAATGTGTGAAATTCGACCAACGACGGAAAGCTTATTTTTGACTGTAAGTGGTGTTGGCCAAATGAAGCTTGAAAAATATGGACAACAGTTTATTGCGTTTTTCCAGGAGAATGCTGGTTAAACGGAAGTATCAAATAGAAAAACTCGCTTTACTGGAGGAGAATCCAGTGAGGCGAGTTTTTTCGTTGGCTCTATGAAGTAATTGCGATTGATGGATATAAGGCAGATACAGATGAAGGCAAGTATCAATTGAGTATTGCCAATGAAGAAACACATGAGCCGATTGTTTTCATTACTGCCGTTATATTCACTGGGCAGTAGATGTTCGGAAGGTAGAGGAAACGCAAAATTTAGCGAGCAAAGATTTTATTAAGCAGAGTATATAAAACGCGCGCGAATCACCTTGGATAGTGCTCGTTGATTGGAGTGGAGGGGGACCGCGACTTCTTGGGGATTAGCACGTGCGGAAAATCCACTAATTTTCTGCCTCCGTAAAGGCAGGGAATTAGTTAGTTGGAGCCGTGCCCCCAGAAAAGCGTCGGTCCACCGGAGCTCCAATCAACGCCTTTCGTGAGAAAGGGTGTACTGATTTTAATGATTAATTTCAGTACACCGCAACATTTGACGTAGAACCTAAAAAGCAAGTAATCCAAATGGATCACTTGCTTTTTTTAAATTTCCTGATTAAATGCCGTATTCAGTTAATTCTTTACGTACGTTTGCAAGAATTCCATCACATTCTTTAACTAAGTGAGCTGGGAATACTTCATCAGTGTACTCTACACCATGAGGGTAGTAGTATTTTCCAATTACGGGTTTGTGAAGGCTTAAAGTGGCATTGTGTGCACCTACATCGCCATTTAAAGCGCTGCAGAATACGCGAAGGTAAAACCGACCTTCACGCACATCGAATTTACGGTCAAATGTCATACGGTCATAGTCCCAAGCGCCGTGACATTCTAAGCCAAATTTACCCATAACAGTTGTAAGAACTTCTTGATCAACTTGAACTTCTTCGAGCTGTGTGTTTTCAAAATACATTCAATAATCCTCCTTTAAAAATCGTACAATATAGTTCACGCTTAATTTTTATAATAGAACAATTTCCAATTTGTTGCAATGACAACATTGTGTCAACCTTCCTATAATTGTTATAATGTACATAGATTATGAACTTAAAAGGGGTGTAATAATGAAAAATTTACTAAGGATTCTAATAATAGCCACTTTCTTAGGTATCGTTTACTATTATTCGGTTGTATCTGATGAAGAAGTAGCACCATTACATGGTCCAAATGCATCTAACCTAGCAACGCCCCAAAGCGAATTAGGAGAAAAAAGTGGCTTAGCTCAACAACGTCCGGAATTTGGCTTTTCTACATATATTGGAAAGAGTAAGGAGGAATTAATTACAGAATTTGGTGTACCAACAAGGATTGATAAATCAAATTATAAGTATGATTGGTGGATTTATTTGAATGATGCTAGTTATACAATGTTTAGTGTAAAAAATGATAAAATTAATCAAGTTTACACAAATTCTATTAATAATGATATATCACCGTATTCGATTGGACAGAGTTTAGATGATATCTATCGAATGACAATTATCGAAGCGGAGGTCACAGTTCCGATAAATGACAATATATATATGTTAACAATGGATGAATTTGATATGCGCACTCGAATTTTAGTTGCATTTGAAGGCGTATATGCACAATTATATATCGATAAGGTTGAAGAGAAGCTTGTTGGTATCAGATATATGGATAGTGAAACACTAGTTATTCATCAACCTTACGAGCTTCAATATTACGGGGAGACCATTCGAAAAGACACCCCATCCTCATTCGATCAAGTAGAGATAGATAAAGCATATGCAACGCAATTATATGATTTAGTGAATATTTTAAGAGGAAAAAGTAATTTACAAAAGTTAATGAGAAGTGCATCGCTTAATGATGTAGCAAAATTACATAGTGAAGATATGTTTTTTGAAAATTATTTATCACATGACTCCCCGAACCACGGATCTTTGGAGGAACGTTTAAAGAGCCATCAAATTGAGTTTGAAAAAAGTGGGGAGAATTTGGCTTTTGCATACTATGATGCGATAGAAGCTGTACATGGCTGGTTGAATTCAGATGATCACAGAAGTACCATGTTAGATAGACGTTTCAATTTTATTGGTTCAGGTGTTTATATGAACTCGTACACACAAATTTTTATCGAAAAAGAATTAATAAATAATCTAAATTAAAAGATTAGATGCCATTCATTTTGAATGCATCTAGTCTTTTTTTAGTTGTGACATTTATTTTATTCGCCCATATAGTAGTTCGAGGAGGCTACTAATTGCAGTTATCGGAGTTGTTGATGGAGTGGCCGTGTAACGTAAAGGGAAGTATACGGATTGAAATTGAATCTGTTTCTGAAAATAGTAAACAGATTTCAACGAAGACATTATTTTGTGCGCGAAAAGGTGAGGGGAAGAATGGTATTCATTTTATTCGTGAAGCAATCGCGAATGGTGCAGTTTGTATAGCGGTTGAAGATGAACGATATTTCGATAGTTATGAGGAAGAGGTGCCAATCATTTGGGTGCCAAATATATTGAAATTTATTGCATATGCTGCGGCAACATTTAACGGACACCCTTCAGAAGTAATGACGATTATTGCAGTTACGGGGACAAATGGGAAAACAACGACGACGCATTTTATCCATCAATTATTACAGAATGTTCAAAAACAGTCCTTATTAATCGGCACTAATGGCGTTTTCCGTGGGACTGAAAAGCTAGCACTAAATGAAGATTCACTTACTACTATGCGCCCGATACCTTTTCAACAATTACTAAGTCGGAGTTTAGAAGAGGGAATTGAATATATCGTTTTGGAAGCATCTTCGCAAGGTTTAGCTACCTACCGCCTTGATTACACAAATATTGATATTGGGGTATTTTTGAATCTGGGTGAAGATCATATTGAAGCCCATGGTTCGGTTGAAAGGTATAAGCAAGCCAAAATGAGATTGATTGATTTAAGTGATATGATTATTGTGAATGGGCAAGATCCATTTTGTAGATCTGTAGGGATTATTAGCAAGAAACCTTCGATTCAATTTAATTTAATGCCAAAAACCGATATTTTTTATGAAAAATTATTGGAGCGAGAAGGATTTAGTAATTATTTTGTTCAATTTCAGCAAACTGAAAGTATAATAACATTTCCCTTTATAGCCGACTTTCTTATCGAAAATGCAATGGCGGCCGTTTCGGTCTGTTTGCAAATCGGCCTTCCCTTACAGCAGATTGCACAACATACAATGAATTTAACATTGCCTGAGGGGCGGATGCAGACTTATTACACGCAAAAGGGTGTTAAAGTTATTGTGGATTATGCACATACGGCAGACGCTTTAGAGGCCCTATTAAAGGCGGTAAGTAATTCGCTTGCTGGTGAGTTACATGTAGTGTTTAGTTGTGGTGGAAATCGTGACAAGATGAAGCGAGTGAAGATGGGGGCAGTTGCATCGAAATATGCGGATTACGTCTATTTAACAACGGATAATTGTAGAAATGAGAATCCGATTGACATTAATTTGGAAATCATAGAAGGGTTTCGCTCAAATCAGCGCTATGAAATGCTACTTGATCGGCAAGAGGCAATTCAAAAGGCGATTACATTAGCAACTGAAGGGGATACAGTTGTTATTGCTGGAAAGGGACATGAGCGTGTTCAAATAATTGGTACGCATAGTGAAGAGTTATCCGACATTGAAGTGGTTGAAGGTCTGATTATTGAAAAATAGAAGGAATTCTATAACTAGTTTTGAAATACTTTTCGTTTCAATTCATTAAGTTTCTGTTATGATAATGATGGAATGGAGGGGTTCAAAATGCTAATCAATTCAGATTGGGTATTTATTTTAGATGATACTGATGAGCTAAGCTCAATGATTCTTTCCTCTGAGCAGGCTGTTGCGCTAAGAGAGGCTAAGAAAGCTGTTTATTCGAATGAAAGTTTAAATTCGCAAATTCGCGAGTTCAATAAATTAAAAGAACATTATGAGGATGTTCAACGTTTCGGTAAGTATCATCCAGATTATGATACAGTTATGAAACAAATTCGTGTGCAAAAAAGGGCGATTGATTTAGATGAAACAATCGCGGCGTTAAAAATAGCAGAAAATGATTACCAAGATTTATTAGATCAAGTAAGTCTAATTGTAGGTAAATCGGTTTCTGAGGCAGTAAAAGTACCGGTGAGTAATCCATTTTTCGCTACGAGTGGAAGTTCGTGCGGAACAGGATGTGGAACGGGCGGCGGTTGTTCTTGTTCCGCTTAATTAAATAGTAAGTAGTGAATTAAATAGGAAAGTGCCTCTTCATCAGCTGTGAGCCGTGACAAGAGGCACTTTTTTATTTCTCTAATTTTTGGATTAATATAGAAGCAATGTCAGGACGATCTGTTATAATCCCGTTTGCGCCTAAGCGGATTAAACGATTCATAGTTGCTAAATCATTAATGCCTTTATAGTATACGGAGACATTTAAGTTTGCTAAAAAGTTAATGAATTTTGGTGCATCGTAGTTGAAAACACCTGACTTTATAGGTACTTGGAACACGTCTACTTTTGGATTATATAAGTGACCGAATTGACTTGAAAAGGTTGCAATTGCCTTTTTAGTATCGTTATCACTTGAGCCTAAAGCGACACTATTGCGTGCATAAAGGTTAAATCGATCTGTTTGCTCGCTATATTCACTTGTTACGATAATACGATCTTGTGCGCCTAGCTCTTCGATAAGACGCCATAATTTAGATGGCATTAAGCTACCTTCATACGTATTTGGACCATCTTGGATATCAATAATGAATATGTGTTGTTCATATTTTTGCAGAACTTCACGTAGTGTTACGCAATTTAAATTGCCATCTAGGTAATCTGAATTGCCGTCTAATGATATAAATTGATGTCCATGATTTAATTCATTCAGTTCTGCTAGTGTAAGATCTTTTATGTAGCCGTGGCCATTTGTTGTATTTTCTACTTTTTCGTCGTGGAATAACACAATTTCTTCGTCTTTTGTTAATCGGACACATACTGTAAAGCCGTCTACGCCAATTGTCGCAGATTTTTCGAAAGCAAGTAATGTATGCTCAGGAGCTAAGTGAGCGCCACCATGATGTGCAAAAATAATCGGACGTTGTTGCTGTAAAACTTCTTTAGATTCACGTTTTTGAGGTTTTGCAACTGCTTTAGAACCAGCCCATGCCGCTGCACTTGCAGCCGCAATTGCAACTGCTAATTTTGTTTTCTTTCCCATTTTTTGCCCTCCGTTTATCTCGATTTACATTTCTTTGAAAGAATAAAGTATATCTATTACACTATACTTGAATTCATTATAACGGAAAAGGATGTTCGCTGTCATGCAAACTCTGTTGCTAAGAAATTGCACATTTGGTATGCTTTTTATAGAAAACTAAACATAAGTAAATCTTGTGAGTTTCACTTATACTGCTTAAAATAGAAATTTGAGAAGAACTCACTTGTCTATCAAGAAAGAAGGGAATCGCCAATGACTGAACGTCAAGGATTAATCGTATATGTACACCAATTAAAACATGCTAAATCATTAAGGAAATACGGCCATGTACACTTTATTTCAAGAAAATTAAAATATGTAGTGATGTATTGTAACCAAGAGGAGATTGAGGTAGTAAAAAATAAAATACAACGCCTTCCATTTGTGAAAGACGTTGTAGAGTCATACCGTCCCTTCTTGAAAACTGAATACGAAAATTCGAAGCCAGATAAAGCGAAGGAATATGATTATAAAGTCGGACTATAATTAATGCATGGGTGGAATGTAATGATTCATACGTAATATTCCAACTAGGTATTGATAAAATAGGAAATTCTCCGAAAAACTAGATGAGTGCTTTGTTTCTAGTACAACGGCTTTCCGTCCCATTGAAGTTATTAGCTCTTCAAATAATTGGAGGCGTTTTGAAGCCTTGTTTCGGTCGAAGGGGATTCCTTCACGGCAAATGTAAATAGGCATAAACTTGCTGTCGCCAACAGGTTTTAATGCAACTGCAATTGAAGCAAACTCCTTGCCTTCTTTTGTGGATGTAATAATAAATGCTTGGTGGAAGCGTGTTTCATTTGTTTTGATTAGCTCGAAAAGCTCGTAAATATCTCCGTAACCCTGACCTAATTCAATAAATTGTTGAATCAAAAAACTCATCCTTTCTTAAAAAAAACTCACCATGAAATGGGAGGTCAACTATCATGAAATTTGCAGTAAGTATTTTTACGGCTTTAACCATTATAATCGGAGCAGTGCTATTCGTACAATATCAAGTATATTCGGATCAGCTTGATGCAGGTGGAACGGAATTTAATTATTCACAAGAGGTTGAAATTGTTTATCGAGAGAATAATTTAGATATTCGACATCATTTTAAAAATTTACCGGCGCAAAAGATAAATATAAATCTTCCGAAAGGCGTAACAAGTGTCGAGTGCTTTTTAGAAGCAGAGTACAGTTGTGAGCGATTAAGTGAAGATCAAACGCATTTTGCCGCAGGTGAAACGAGATCGCAGTCGATTTCTTACGTAGTACCTGTTGACGGAGGTTTAACGGATAAGGTGCTTTTAAATAATGTTTTTGCAGCACTTGATTTAGGTGAGGCGAAATTTTCAACAGTACATATTACTACTGACAGCTCGCTAAAAGGTCAGTGGGTAACGGGCTTGCCGTTAGTGGGGCAACAGCAATTATCACTCGTGAACTATATAATGTTTAGCGGTGAAGGTCATGTTAAGGATTTATATTGGGATTCAAGTAATATTGCAGTACAACATTCTACAGATGTAATGTCGATTTATTCGAATGTAGCATTAACAGCTCAATTTAAGCAGCAACTAGCAAATGTTCAATTTTTAAATGACGAACATATTGCGATTGTACATGGGGATTTTTCTGCGGAAGGTAATCGTATTTTATTTTTACCTGAAATCTCAATTACTGAGTTGCAGCAAAATGTTATTTTTTCGCAATTAGAATCGGCTTATACGTTTGAAGAAACGGTTCCGCATTGGTTGAAAGAACTTTTTGCGTCCTTTTTAACGGGAACTGTTTTTGGAGAAGATAAGACGAAGCAGATTTATGCGCAAATTACAGATTTGATGACAGAGGAGCAATTAGTGGAGTGGAAATCGGAATTAGAAGGATTAGCAGGTGAAACGATTACACCAGCGCTAGTTGACGAAAAGCTATCTCTCGTTTTGAAAAATCATACAAATTACATTGAAAAAAATAGTAGTGTTAAAACGCATTATCCATTTTATTACGTGGATCATCGAGATGTTTTCTTTGATGGTAGTGAAAATCAACAAATAGAGATCATTTATTTAGATGGACGTGTCCTATATAAAGCACAGCCACTACTTGAAGCGCTAGGCTACACTGCTTATGAAGGAGAAAATGGTTATTATGTAAATAGTGAAACGCGAATTTTCCGTTTCCCGCTAGAGCAAGGTTTTTATGTATTTAATCAAAGAAGATATAATACAACTGTTGATCCAATTATTAAATTGCAAAATGAATACTTCGTAGAGGAAACATGGATGCAGCGTTTATTTTTAATGGAACTGAATAAATCGGGAAGTTCGATTATGCTGAAATCCATGGGGGCAGAATAGAAGGTAGAAAGAATGGTGAAAAGTATGCGTGTAGTAGCGGGCGAACGTAAAGGAATGCCTTTAAAGGCGATAGACGGAAATACAACGCGTCCAACGACGGATAAAGTGAAAGAATCGATTTTTAATATGATTGGACCATTTTTTGAAGGTGGACTAGCTTTAGATTTATTTGCAGGAAGTGGTGGCTTAGGTATCGAGGCATTAAGCCGCGGAGCGGAGCGTGCTATTTTTATCGAAAAAGATAATAAAGCATACGCAACGTTGCAAGAAAATATTAAAAAATGTCGCTATGAGGATTATGCTGAAGTTTATCGTAATGACGCGATGCGTGCAGTAAAGGCATTAATTAAACGTGATGAAATCGTCATTGATTATTTATTTGTGGATCCTCCTTATCATAAAAAAGAATATTATGATTTAGTGGAAGCGCTAGTGGAAGCAGGTAAGGTTGCTGAAAAGGCAATTATTATGTGTGAGCATTCTAGAGAAATCAAATTACCTGATAGCTATGGTGCATTCCAATTAGTACGCCAAGAAACATATGGTGGAACAATTATTTCTATTTATCGCCACCGAACGGAAGAGGGAGAATAATTTGTCGGAAAAAATTGCTGTCGTACCTGGGAGCTTTGACCCGATTACGAATGGTCATTTAGATATTATTAAACGTGCTGCGGATGTATTTGATGTTGTTTATGTAGTGGTCTTAAATAACTCTGCTAAAAATCCGTTATTTTCAGTTGAAGAGCGCATGCAACTAATTTCGGAAGTGACAAAGGAAATGCCTAATATCCGAATTGAAACGTCTTCGGGGCTTTTAATTGATTATGCCAAGGCGAAAAATGCAAAAGTAATCGTACGCGGACTTCGTGCGATATCTGATTTTGAATATGAAATGCAAATTACGTCGATGAATCGTGTTCTTGATGAAAATATCGAAACATTTTTCATAATGACAAAAAATCAATATTCTTTTTTAAGCTCTTCAATTGTAAAAGAAGTAGCAAAATATGGCGG
>JAZLIT010000064.1:0-28208 GCA_045617525.1 Solibacillus sp.
CTCCTAATCGACTTTTATGCCAATTAGAAGGTTAGTTGATTTGAAGGGTGCATACAATGATATTTTTTTGCGCTTAAAAAGGAGTATCACTGCAGGAATTTTAACTTGCATGTTGCTCCCTTTTTATTTTGCACTATACAGCTAACATTGCTCAGAGAACTGTGCTTTACGACTGTAATAAAAGTACATCAACTTAAAAATGTACCTTTACCTCTAGAACCTCAAGATAGTAGTACAGCTTATTAAGGATCAATATCTTGTCAATATGACAAACTTCTACAAACTGTTTAATTATATTCGTAGCTCTCAATAGTTCGCAATCTATTCCCTACAATCCTCATTTGGTTAAACATTGTATCGAGTGTCTCCTTTATTGGCATACAATCCTTCCGCGATTCATCTTTAATACTGAGTAGAGCAACTACATCACCACCAACTGCAAAAATACCATGCTTTCGTTTTCTGTTAGTCAAAACAAAGAACCTCCCAATCAATTTGATTAGAAGGTCTAAGAACAGCTCAAATATGTTAAGTTTTCGTAGGGATAAGAAAAGGGACATTCAACAGGAGTTCAACTCCCGTTCAATATCCCTAACCTTGAAAAGCGTTGATATGACTGCATTCACAGTCACTTTATGTATGGAGACGGCGGGAGTCGAACCCGCGTCCAGAAACTCCAATACACCAGCTTCTACGCGTGTAGTTTGTCTATTTGCAATTCGCGAGTCTGTATGCCGACAAACAGGCGTCTAGATCGCTAACCTGGAAATCTCTTATTGCTGACTCAGGTGGTACCAGCAATCGTATCCCACTAAAGTTGGGCCCTACGTACTACACATGGGTGATGTAGAGGCAGAGCGCTCACGAGCTTACGCTGCGAAAGCTAAGTTTTGTTGTTTGCCAGTTATTATATAACTTCCGTTGGTGACGAAGACGAGACCTCCGACGCGCGACCAGAGCTTGAACCATCCCTGTCGAATCCGTAACGTCCCCGAATATTATTTGAGCATAACGCCCAAAATCGGAGCACGATAATTAAATCGTGTACGGGCAGTACTGCTTTCGCAGACTGTAAATGCATATCGTGTTAAGTAGATATGCGCTGGCAACTATAGATATAGTATACGTCAAAATTCATCAAACTGCAAGAAAGCAAACCTATATATCATGAAACTCTAATCGTTTCCATATACCCTATTCAATATTTAGCGCCATAAAAAAACGACCGCTGCCTGTATAATGCGTGTCGTTCAGCAACTACTATTTATTTTTCTTATCCAAGGAGTCTAAACTTGAATAAATTTTTATATTCTTCAAAACTTATTTCACTTTTAAATAAACGTTTTGCATAAGGCGCAATCGTATTATATTGTGCATCAATATCGCTAAGAGTTTCCTTAGTGATTACTTTAGCTTCTTGATCGTCTAAGTTAAGTGTAGTTTCTTTTTCCATCATATAAATCACACCTATCTAAATTATTTTGTGTGTACGTAAAGTAAACAATTTTCTAGCACTGGCTAAGCGTAGATTCATTCACGATGAATGCTAATTCACAGTGCTCACTAAACTGAAAATAAAAAGTTATTTGCAATAAGTGAGCACTGATAGTTTTACCAGCTGATTGAATTAGCTTTACTAGTTATAGAGGTTTACTTAAAATCCTCCTTTTCCAGTAAACCAAATTTCTAATGGTTGAATTGCGAATATGAAAAATTCTAACATATAAATCACCTCCTACCTTTATTATTGCAATAAATATACTTTTATAGCAATAATATTCATATATGAATCAAGGAGTGATCACATGTCTATTCATTTAACGCTTAAAGAGATTAGAGAAGATAAAGGGATTTCACAAAAACAAGCATCTAAAGGTGCCCTCTCACAAAGTAACTATTCGAAATTCGAAAATGGTTTGATTGATATTACTTACACATCATTTATAGGTGTATTAGAAAATCTAGATATTGTATTCGAGGAATTAATGTTTATTCATAATGGTTATAACTTTTCTGAAAAAGAGAAGATATTTAGGGGATTTTTCCATGCACCTGTTAATGATATAAATGTACTAAAACATTATAAAGAAGTTTGCGGAAAATATTTAGAATCATATGATGATTCTTTAATTATTAACATCCTTAATATTTGTAATGCCTGTATTATTTCACAAGAAACTGGCGAAATTACTTATGCCCATAATATCGGAAAAGAATTATTAAATGAATTTAGTAAAAAAAATCATTTATTTATTCGCGATATTTATTTAATTAATAGTATTTTCTTTGTGTTTCCTATTGAAACTGCGCATTTAACAATGAGTTATATTGAAAGTTCGATTGAAAAATATCATGATTTCAAAGAGATTAATCTCTTAATTATAAACCTAAGAATGAATTACATTTTAATGCTTATGAAAGAGAAGCTTGAAAAGGATGCTTTACTCGAGATTGAGAAAGTATTACCTTTAGTTAAAAAATATAAAATTTATTTATATTTAGGAATTATTTATATTAGAAAAGGCATCTGCCTTCATAATCTAAAAACGCCTTCTGAAACAGATTTTATTGAAAAGGGTACTACATTACTCGAAATCTTAGAAGAGTTCCAAATGTTAGATTTCGTCCAAAAAGAAATCGAAAAATACAAACGCTAAAACGATTTAAGCACTGCTCTAATAAAAAAAGAGGTGCACTCATGAAAAAGTGCACCTCTCCATATTATTATTATTTCAGTTGTCCTTCGATCACAGCTACTAGCTTTTCGAATAGTAGGCCTTCTTCTACGTCTTCATCCGTGATTTCGCGAAGTATTTCGCCTGCGATAATATCCACAAATAGAATACTGGCACCATCTCGGATAAATTCGTCGTCCTCTTCTTCGCCCTCGTAAAACTGATAGCTTGCGTAGACTATATCTGAATCGGATTCTTCATCCTTGAGTATATATAATTTGCCGCAATTCCCGTAAGATGCTTCTAGCCATTCATGAAGATCATAATCGCCTTGAGCCCATTTCATTTCACCATTTCCTGTTGCTATTACTAGTGAATTTATAAATTCATCGTTTGTGTAGTTCATACTTTCCCCTCCATATCTGCTCACATTGCTGTTAAATAGTAAAACGCTGCCGAATATTTTCGGGCAGCGTACTATTTTATAGTGATTGTTTTGCTTAGTAATGGCTTACTATTTTTGTTGTGCTTCGATGGCTTCTGCTAGCTTTTCAAATAGCGTAACGTCTTCTACATCTTCATCTGTAATTTCATTTTGCACTTCGTCGACTTTTGTGTCGACTAGTAAAATACTTACGCCTTCTTTGATGAATTCTTCTGATTCAACTTCGCCCTCGTAGTACTGGTAGCTTGCGAATACTACGTTTGCTGCTGTCTCTTCATCGATAAATGTATAGATCTTACCGTAGTTACCGTAAATTTCTTCAAGGATTTCCTGTAGGTCATGCGCACCTGGTTCCCAAGCTATCTCGTTGTTCATTGTAGCTGCTAAAATTGATTCAATAAATTCATCTGTTGTGTTTGTCATAATTTCCTCCAATTGGCCGATTTGGCTATAACTTAGTATACGTTTTCTTCTCTACATAATTCAATCGGGAGCTATTATAATTCGCCCAACAGCTGACGACAGAGTTCCCCTTTGCTCTGGCCGTCCGATTTTTCTTACATATACGGAGCTACATCCATTATAAAGCGATTGCGGCCTCGATTTTTGCATTTTGTCATCGCAGTTAATGTAGTTGTAATAAGTTCTTGAAAGCTTGTCACTTCGCCCTCGTGGTTATGTGTGATGCCCATGCTTACAGACACGAGAATTTGCTCGCCATTGTAGTGAATCGGGCTTGCTTGAATCTGTCTGAATAGCTTTGCTGCTTGCGAAACGCCTTCTTCTACCGTATACCCCTTCCACACGACCGACATTTGATCGTCCGTTCGCGTTACGAGATCAGAGTACTGCTGGCAAATTGCCGATAACTGACGTAGTACCTCATCCCCTGCTGCCCAACCATATTTTTCATTTATCTCACTTAGGTAATCTACATCGAACGTTGCGCAAACAATCATTTCCTGAGAATGCGTTGCAGCGTGCAGCCAGTTGCCGACTACCTCCTTTGCGTATTCATAATTCATTGTATTTGTTAACGTATCTAATCCTTTAAAGTGTCCCATATAAAATCCCCTTTCTTTTAAATATTTTACAACAAAATAATGGAATGGAACAGTTAAAAACTTCCCCAAAGAGAATTATATGCAATTAAGCAAGAATTATTTACTTTATATTGAAAATAAAAGTGATTTTCTGAGGCTGCAAGATGTGGAAACAGAATTAGCCAACTAATGGAAGCGCACTTGCCCTTATGCAAGAAACTTATTAATTTCCCTTTCAAAAATAGTACTTTAATACAATATGGACATAAATTTTGACTTATAACACCAAAGTTTTGACTAATACTTTGCACAATGCACCCGCCCGTCCACAGCGCATAAAAAAAAGCACCGCCGCAGCGGTGCTTTTCTCATGCTTATTGGTGATCTGCTTTAAACGTACGAGCGATCTCACGTTTTGCTTCTTTTTTCTTTTGATCATGACGCTTATCATAATCTTTCTTACCTTTACCAAGACCGATTAATAATTTTGCATAGCCATCTTTAAGGTACATTTTCAGCGGAACGATTGTGTAACCGTCACGCTTCACTGCATGTAGTAAATCAGCAATTTGCTTATTATGTAGTAGTAACTTACGCTCACGCAAAGGATCGTGATTAAAGCGATTCCCTTGATCGAATGGAGAGATATGCATGTTACGTATCCATGCCTCGCCACTTCGAATCGTAATGTAAGATTCCTTTAGCTGGACACGGGCTCCGCGAACGGATTTGATTTCCGTACCCGTCAGCACCATGCCTGCTTCAATCGTCTCTTCTATAAAGTAATCGTGACTTGCCTTTTTATTCTGTGCTAATACTTTACCTGTGCCTTTAGCCATTTTGAACACCTCGTAATAGCGGCGCTCACAATGAATGTGAGCGCTCTACCGCATTATTTCTTTTTACTTTTATTTTTCTTGCCTTTTTTCGCGATACCATCGAAAAATTTCGGTTTACCCGTATCATCTTTGTGACGACCGCGTGGATCTGCTTTTGGACGTTCTAGGCTTTTGCCGCGACTTTTGCCACCGCGACCCGCTGATGCTAAGCCAGTAGAGGAACCTGTTGATGAACCGCCTACTGATTTCCCAGCTGTTTCATCACGTCGTCCGTTACCGCGTCGTTTGTCGCCAGAACGTTCACGTTTTTCGCCTGTACGCTCGCCACGTTTTTTATCTGGACGGCCCGCATGAATTACTTTCGGTGCTGTTTTACGCACGCGACTACTACTGAAGCTGCGAACCATGTCCACAATTTCAAAGTCTACTGAAGATTCTTCAATTGTAACATTAGTTACGCGGATTTTCACTTCGTCGCCAATACGGAATTGACGAGCTGTACGCTCACCGATCATCATCATTGTACGGTCATCAAAGCGGTAATAGTCATCCGTCATATTAGAAATATGCACAAGACCCTCTACCGTGTTTTCAAGCTCGATAAACATACCGAAGTTCGTGATTGAAGATACAATCCCTTCGAACTCTTCGCCTACTTTATCAGACATATATTGCGCTTTTTTCAGTGCATCTGTATCACGCTCTGCATCAACTGCTCGACGCTCGCGACTTGATGTGTGGTCTGCAATTTCGTCCATTTGCTTTTGCCATTTAAATACCGTTTCCTTCGACGTATCTTCCTCCACTAAGTAAGTGCGGATCAGACGGTGTACGATTAAATCTGGGTAACGACGAATTGGCGATGTAAAGTGCGTGTAGTAATCCGTTGATAAACCAAAATGCCCTAAGCTTTCCGGATAATATTTCGCTTGTTGTAAAGAACGTAGAAGCATCGTTGAAATAACAGGCTCCTCTGGCATTCCTTCAATCGAACGAATAATCTCCTGTAACGCTTTTGGATGTACTGAATTTCCACTACCTTTAATGACAATCCCGAAGTTAGTGACGAACTCGAAGAAGCGTTCTAGCTTTTCAGGCTTTGGATCTTCATGGATTCGGTAGATAAATGGTAGCTCCATACGGTGGAAATGCTCGGCAATCGTTTCATTGGCTGCTAGCATGAATTCTTCGATTAAACGCTCTGCTACTGTACGCTCGCGTAATACGATATCAGTCGGCCAGCCATCTTCATCCACTATTACTTTTGATTCTTTGAAATCAAAGTCAATTGAGCCACGGCCCATACGTTTATTGCGTAATACTTGTGCTAGCTCTGCCATGTCTTTGAACATTGGCACTAGACTTGCATAACGCTCCATTAGCTCTGGGTTTTCGTCGGCATGCTCTAAAATTTGGTATACGTCTGTATATGTCATTCGCTCCGTCGTGTTAATAACACTTTGGAAAATTTCATGTGACACAACGCGCCCAGATCCATCAATCACCATCTCACAAGAAAGTGTTAAACGATCTACTTGCGGATTTAATGAACAGATCCCGTTCGATAAACGATGTGGAATCATTGGAATTACGCGGTCTGTTAAATACACAGAAGTCGCACGCTCATAGGCCTCTTCATCAAGGATTGAGCCTTCCGTCACGTAGAAGCTTACGTCTGCAATATGCACGCCTAGCTTGTATGTGCCATCTGAATTTTTCTTAACTGTAACGGCATCATCTAAGTCCTTCGCGTCTGCGCCATCGATTGTTACGATAACTTCATTGCGTAGGTCACGACGGCCGATTATATCTTTTGGATCAATTTCATCCGGAACTGCTGCAGCTGCTGCCACAACTTCTTCTGGGAATTCTGGTGGAATCTCGTACTTATAAAGAATTGATAGGATGTCCACACCTGGATCATTTTTATGGCCCAGAATTTCCGTAATCATACCTGCTGCTGATTTCGTCTCATCTGGCCAATGTGTAATCTCTACAACTACTTTATGCCCGTCTACTGCGCCTAATGAATCGTCCTTCGTCACGAAGATATCCATATTCATACGCTTATCGTCCGTTACCACAAATCCAAAGCCGCGATTTGCCTGGTACGTCCCCACGAAGCTTGTTTTATGACGCTCTACGATTTTCGTGACTGTACCTTCTCGGCGGTCACCCGATGATTCCTTTACAACACGAATTAACACAGTGTCGCCATTTAGCGCGCCATTAATTTCGTGTGGTGGAATGAACACATCGTCCATGCCCTCTTCTTCAGGTGCCACAAAGCCGAAGCCCTTTGCATTCCCGATAAAGCGTCCGCGCATTAAATTCATGCGCTCTGGTAAACCGTAGCGATTCGAGCGCGAACGAACGATTTGCCCCTGTGCTTCCATTTTCACTAATGTTTTCACTAATTCGCGGAACTCGTCCGCCTCAGATAAGCCAAAGTATTCTTCGATTTCAGAAACCGTCATTGGCTTATAGTCTTCTTCTTTCATAAACGAAAGTAATTTCGCTTGGTACTCAATTTGTGTCATAAGTTTTCCCTCCTTTGAACAGAAAATATCGCATCAGTTAGCCACTCCACTCGAGTGATTGTAAAAACTGATATACATCCTCATGTAATAGATCCTTCTCTGGACCGAGCGTAATTACATGGCCCGAATGCTCGAACCATTTTATTTGCTTATCTATAGATTCCACCGTTTTTAAAATTGTATTCGCCGACTGTGGATCAATAACTCGATCATTACGTGATTGCACAATAAATATAGGTGCATATAGCATGTCAATTGACTGCCTCACATCAGAAATAAGCTGCTGCAAGTCCGGTAATGAAGCCATTCCGTGTGCTTGCATCACTGCTATTTCAGCGTGGATTTCCTGTTCACTTTTACCTTCAAATTTTTTATATTGTTTGGCGTATGTAAGTACACCTTCAAACATGATTTCAGTTGTGCGCATCGTCATCGGTGCACACATTGTAACGATTCCCTTAACCGGGCAGTTTAATGCAAGTTTTAATGAAAACACGCCTCCAAGCGATAATCCAGCAACAGCAATTTCTTCGTGGCCTTTTTCTTTTAAGAATTGGTAGCCTGTCAAAACATCTTCCCACCATTGTTCGGGCGTTGAATCAATTAATAGCTCTGGTGCCACACCATGTCCACGATAATGCGGTGCGTGCGACGAATAACCATTCTTCTCTAGGTATCTACCTAGCATGCGAACATCTGCTGAACTTCCGGTAAATCCGTGAAGTAGCAGCACTGCGCGTTTGCCTGCCTCAAAATAAAACGGTGCTGATTGAGCTTTTCGCATAAGAGAACCCTCCGTTTTTACAATTTCAGCGTCTTTGCGTGTATTTAGTAATTAGCAAAGCGCTCCTTACATGCTATATGTACTCGGATTTTGTAGGGCTTATCCAACTAATTAATGTCAATAATATACCCATACTTCCATTATAAAAGAAAAAGCCCAACCATGCTCGGTTAGGCGTTTAATTTCGTCATATTAAATTTTCGTTACTGCTAAAGCAAGTACGAAGAATAATACAGCAAGTACAATAGTGATGCGGTGTAAAACTAGATCCATACCGCGAGCTTTTTGTTTGCCGAATAATTGTTCAGCTCCACCTGAGATGGCACCTGATAATCCCGCGCTCTTACCTGATTGTAATAATACAATAACGATTAAACTCAAAGCTACGATAAGTAATAAAGTAATAAATAGCGTATGCATTTGCTCCACCTCCTAGACACGAACGTCACAATACAGTCTAGTATATCAAATCCTTGGAAACGTGACAACGTGGAAACCGAAAACTATTTGAAAAGTTTGGCTTTTTTAGGAAACTAGAGGTAAGGGTGTGGAATATGAGATTTCCAGCTTCTGCGGTTTTGTCGTTATAAATGTGGCTGTTTTGCATATTTAAAAGAAATTATGAATTTTACACTGTGCTATTTTCTTTAAAAAATTATTGTTAGACCGGCCATTTCCATAAACAGGTAAATTTTGTATTCTAAAATTGGAGGTGATATTTTACAGTACTTATACAATCAATCATTACTACGCCGGTTGCCAATCGGTCATCCAGAAATACTTTTAGCAGAAAATGAACTTGCACGTATCGAAGCAGGCCGCTACGGCGAACTGCGTGTGTTGCGTGAGTTAAAAGACATGCCGTTTACTGCGCAACTTATCGCCGACTTCGAATGCATCAGTGCCCTCCGTACGCTCCACCAGATTGACTTCCTGCTCCTCACTTCTCGCTACGTCCTCATTCTTGAAGTTAAAAATATGAGTGGCACACTTCATTATCAGTCCCTACACCACGAATTCCATCGCACTAAATTCGGGTGGAACGACTGACCTTTTCCGAAATCCCTTCGACCAAGCGTACCGCCACCAAACAATGCTTGAACATTATTTAGCAATTTGGGATATGCCACTGCCTGTAACCTATGCTGTGGTGATGACGAACTCGAATGCACGTATCGATCCTTCGTTTGGCGAGCTTCCAATATTCCACGTTACGCACTTGCGAAAATATTTGCGCGATTTAGATTCTCGCTTCGAAGTGACGGACGTGGACTTGGTGCATTTACGCGAAAAGCTTGATGGTACTACAACAATCATTCCCCCTCGCAAGCGCGTAGATGCGAGCGAAATTTTACCGGGAATATTGTGTAGCGTATGCGGAGGTATCGCCGAGTATAATCACGGCGTTTGCGTGTGCGCGGTTTGCGGTCGGCACTCTCGTAAAGGGATTGAGGAGGCGATGCGTGATTACCGCATGTTGATTGACGAAACAATCACTAATCAGGAGTTTAGGTTGTTTACGGGGATCGGGTCTGTTTATACTGCTTCCAAAATTTTGAGCAGATTAGGCATGAGAAGTATTGGCACTAAGCGAGGGAAAATCTACATTTTACCTGATTTAGCGACTTATCGAGACGAGTTCCTTATTTCTAAAAAAGGTGCTTACTAATAATTTGATTTTAGTTGTAATTATCTGTTCCCCAAAACCAAAATCAATCTAAAAACTTATTAATCTGCCTTTTACATGAAAAAGGATACAAGATTTTTACTTTTATTTAGTAAAGATTTTCACTTTGACTAATAGTATTCAAATTTTGACTAATATGGTCACAAATCTGACTAATACCCTCGAAATTTTGACTAATACGGACACAAGTTTGACTAATAAATTTCTGGGACCCCACGGGCAGTGTTGCAGCTACCTCCCCTGTAGCTCGGCTGCCCAATTTTCCAACTCCTCGCTTCATTTTTAGTGTTGCACTATTGCTCCGGGCATTGCCCATTCTTTTCACTTTTACTTTGGTTAGGGATTGTTAGTGTGCTTCGCGATTTAAGTGATTTGGATTTGCAAGATTATGCTCCGTTGAACCAGTACTTCTAGTCAGTTCTGTGCAAGAAAATTAATAAAAAGTAATAATAATTTTCACTTTGGCGGATTCGGACACAAGTTTGGCGGATAAATTTCTGGAACCCCACGGGCAGTGTTGCAGCTACCTCCCCCTGTAGCTCGGCTGCCCAATTTTCCAACTCCTCGCTTCATTTTTAGTGTTGCACTGTTGCTCTGGGCATATTTTTGCCCAAATACTTGCGCTCGCTGCGCTTCACGCACGAGCCCACAGATCCCTCGCTCTCACTCCCCAACCCCCACGCACGAACACGCTAAATCCCCTCCACACTCTCACTCCCCACCCCCAAGCACGAGCCCTCAAAACCCCTTCCACTCTCCCCACACAAAAAAATCCCCAGGGTGCATGTTCGCGACCTGGGGATTTCCACGTATTTTAAATTACTTCACGTTATAGAAAGACTTCATGCCTAGGTACTGTGCTGTTGAGCCTAGTTGGTCTTCGATACGTAGTAATTGATTGTATTTTGCTACACGGTCTGAACGGGACGGGGCACCTGTTTTGATTTGGCCCGCGTTTGTTGCTACTGCGATATCGGCAATTGTGTTATCTTCTGACTCACCAGAACGGTGAGAGATAACTGCTGTATAGCCAGCACGTTTCGCCATTTCGATAGCATCGAAAGTTTCAGTAAGTGTACCGATTTGGTTTACTTTAATAAGGATTGAGTTGCCAACGCCTTCTTCGATACCACGAGATAATTTCTCTGTGTTCGTCACGAATAGATCGTCCCCTACTAATTGAACGCGTTTACCGATGCGCTCAGTAAGTAGCTTGTGGCCAGCCCAGTCGTTTTCGTCTAAGCCGTCTTCGATTGAGATGATTGGGTATTTATTTGTAAGCTCTTCATACCAAGCTACCATTTCTTCAGAAGTACGTGTTACGCCTTCACCTTTAAGCTCGTAGTTACCAGTTTCTTTATTGTAAAGTTCTGAAGATGCTACGTCCATTGCTAGCTTCACTTCTTCGCCTGGTTTGTAGCCCGCTTTTTCGATTGCTTCAAGGATTATAGTAATTGCTTCCTCGTTTGAACCTAGGTTTGGAGCGAATCCACCTTCGTCGCCTACTGCTGTGTTGTAGCCTTTTTCTTTAAGTACTGCTTTTAGGTGATGGAAAATTTCAGCGCCCATACGTAATGCGTGGCGGAAAGATTCTGCACCTACTGGCATAACCATGAATTCTTGCACATCAACGTTATTGTCCGCGTGCTCACCGCCGTTGATGATATTCATCATTGGCACTGGTAATTGCTTCGCGTTGAATCCGCCAAGGTATTGGTATAGAGGGACATCTAAGTAGTCCGCTGCTGCGTGCGCTACTGCCATAGATACACCAAGGATTGCGTTTGCACCAAGTTTCCCTTTGTTGTCAGTTCCATCAAGCTCGATTAACGCCTGGTCAACAACTACTTGATCAAGTACTGAATAGCTACCTTCAAGCTCTTCGGCGATAATTGTGTTTACGTTTTCAACTGCTTGTAAAACACCTTTACCTAGGTAGCGGCCTTTGTCGCCGTCACGTAATTCTACTGCTTCATATTCACCTGTTGATGCACCTGATGGCACGATTGCGCGACCGAATGCACCTGATTCTGTGAAAACTTCTACCTCAACTGTTGGGTTACCGCGTGAGTCTAAAACTTCGCGAGCGTAAACTTGTGTAATAAATGGCATTTTTCATTCTCCTCTTATACATTATTAGCGCGTTGTTGCGCATTTATTTTTGTGATTCATATAAGGCTTTACCTGTCATTTCAGAAGGCTGCTTTATGTTTAATAATTTTAACATAGTTGGAGCAAGGTCGGCTAAAATGCCTCCATCGCGCAACGTAATTTCTTGCTTTGTGACAATGACTGGTACTGGGTTTGTGGTATGGGCAGTCATTGGTTGATCTTCAAGCGTAATAACCTCGTCTGAGTTTCCGTGATCCGCTGTAATGATTGCGGTGCCGCCTTTTGCTATAATCGCATCAACGATTTTACCTAGGCATTCATCCACTACTTCAATCGCCTTAATCGTTGGCTCAAGCATCCCTGAGTGTCCAACCATATCCGGGTTAGCAAAATTTAATAAAATGGCATCAAAACGGTCTGCTTCGATTGCTTCAAGTAGCGCGTCCGTTACTTCATAAGCACTCATTTCAGGCTGTAAATCATAGGTTGCCACCTTTGGAGAGGCAATTAAAATTCGCTCTTCCCCAGCAAACTTTTCCTCACGTCCGCCGCTCATAAAGAACGTCACATGCGGATACTTTTCCGTCTCTGCAATGCGCAGCTGCGTTAAGCCATTCGCTGCAATTACTTCGCCGACAGTATTCACTAAATTAGTATTTTCATACGCTACATGTGCGTTTACTTCATCGCTGAAATGCGTGAATGACACGAATGCTAAATTCGTGGGATGCTTTTTAGAAAGCGTAAAGCCGTCAAACGTTTCATTTGTAAAAATTTTCGCCAATTGAATTGCACGGTCTGGACGGAAATTAAAGAAAATTACCGCGTCGTTATCATCAATTGTTGCTACAGGCTTTGCATTTTCCATAAGCACGGTTGGTAAGACGAATTCATCTAGCACGTCTTGTGCGTAAGATGACTCTACCGCAAGTAACGCCGAAGTTGCTTCTTGTCCAACCCCGTCCACTAACGCTTTATACGTAAGTTCTACGCGGTCCCAACGTTTATCGCGGTCCATTGCATAATAGCGACCATGAACCGATGCGAATTTACCAATACCTATTTCAGCCATTTTCTTTTCTGTTTCCCTAATATAGCCTAGCGCTGTCGATGGTCCTACATCGCGTCCATCTAAAAATCCATGTACATAAACTTCTTCCAAACCTTTTGCAGCCGCTATTATTAGTAAAGCAAATAAATGCTCATAATGACTATGCACTCCGCCATCAGATAATAAGCCCATTAAATGGAGCTTCGAGTTGTTTGCCTTCGCATGCGCAATCGCTCTTAGTATCGCCTCGTTGTCGAAGAAATCCTCGTCGCGAATCGACTTATGAATACGCGTTAAGCTTTGATAAACAACACGCCCAGCCCCTATATTTAAGTGCCCAACTTCAGAGTTCCCCATTTGCCCATCAGGTAATCCAACAGCCTCGCCGCTCGCCGTTAACGTACTATGCGCGTAAGTGTTCCAAAAACGATCAAAGTTCGGCTTATGCGCTTGTGCAACTGCATTGCCCTTCACTTCGTCGCGAAATGCAAAGCCATCCAAAATAATTAAAGCTACTGGTTGTTTAGGCATTAGCGCCCGCCTCCAATAATTTCAAATAGGATTCAGCTTGTAAGCTTGCGCCTCCAACTAATGCACCGTCAATATGCTCTTTCGATAAAAGCTCAACAATATTTTCGGGCTTCACGCTGCCGCCGTATTGAATACGTATTGCTTCAGCCGTTTCAGTGCCGAAAAGCTCGCTAACTACTGCACGGATGGCACCACATGTTTCGTTGGCATCGTCAGCTGTTGCCGTTTTGCCTGTGCCAATCGCCCAAATCGGCTCATATGCGATGACCATATGTGAAACTTCTGCGCCTGTAAAGCCTTCAAGTGCTGCACGTACTTGGCCTGAAACTTTCGAAACTGTTTCTCCAGCTTCACGCTCCGTATCTGTTTCGCCGCAGCAAATAATTGGCACGATGCTATTGTTTAACGCTGCACGTACTTTTTTGTTTACCGCTTCGTCTGTTTCATTAAACATTTCGCGACGCTCTGAGTGACCTAGCACTACATAATCTACGCCGATGCCTGCTAGCATTGCTGGGCTAATTTCGCCTGTAAATGCACCCTCATCTTCAAAGTGCATATTTTGTGCGCCAATTGCTAAGTCTGAATCCTCAGCTGCCACCACTAATGTTGGTAAGTAAATTGCGGGTGCGCAGATGACTGCATCCACCTTTTCCTCTGAAGGAATTGCATCGCGTATTGCGTCTACGAAGTCCACTGCCTCATCAAATGATTTATACATTTTCCAGTTTCCTGCAAGTATTGGTTTACGCATGTTTATATCCTCCTAAAAATTATTTATCGTTAAGCGCCACGATTCCTGGTAGCTCTTTGCCTTCCATTAATTCCAAGCTCGCGCCGCCGCCTGTAGATACGTGATCCATTTTTTCTGCAACCTCGAATTTTTCTACTGCTGCTGCTGAGTCACCACCACCGATTACTGTGTAACCAGCTGTAGTTGCCATCGCTTGGGCTACTGTTTTTGTGCCGTTTGCGAATGGTTCTAATTCGAATACACCCATTGGCCCATTCCAAATGATTAGCTTTGACTCGCCAATAACTTGCGCATATTTTGCAGCTGTTTTAGGTCCGATATCAAGGCCCATCCAGTCTGCTGGAATTGCATCTACATCCACAACTTTTATGTCTGCGTCTTTAGAGAACTCGTTTGCTACAACTGCATCGATTGGCATATGTAACTGAACGCCCTTTTCTTTCGCTAATGCAATAAAGCTTTTCGCTAACTCAATTTTATCTTCTTCAAGAAGTGACTTGCCAATATCATGGCCAAGTGCCTTAATGAATGTAAAAGAAAGACCGCCACCGATAATTAAGTGATCTACTTGATCAAGTAAGTTTTCAATTACGCCAATTTTATCCTTCACCTTCGCACCACCGATAATTGCTGTAAACGGACGCTCTGGCGTTGATAAGGCTTTACCAAGTACATCTAATTCTTTTTGCATTAAGTAGCCTGAAACCGCAAAGTCAACATGCTTTGCAATTCCTTCAGTTGTAGCGTGTGCACGGTGGGCTGCACCGAATGCATCATTTACATAAACATCTGCAAGTGCCGCGAATGCTTTTGCTAGTTCTTCGTCATTCTTTTCTTCACCTTTATGGAAACGAACATTTTCTAATAATACGATGTCGCCTTCAGCCATTTCAGCAACAGTTTGTTCCACGTTAGCGCCAATTGACTCATCTAATTTTTTCACAGGTTGGCCGATAAGCTCTTGCAAACGAATACCTACTGCCGTTAAACGCATGTCCTCGTTCACTTCACCTTTAGGACGTCCCATATGAGAAGCTAAAATTGTTTTTGCACCTTGCTCGACAAGGTACTTAATCGTTGGGATTGCCGCACGAATTCGCGTATCGTCTGTTATCTGACCATCTGCCATAGGTACGTTAAAATCAACACGAACAAATACGCGCTTCCCTTTTACTGCTACATCTTCCATCGTCTTTTTTAAGAACATTGAAATGACCTCCATCGATAATTGGAAAGGCTTACACCTTTTCATAAAATTTTATATGTGGTGAGCAAACGCATCGCTATGCTCAATTCTAAAAGAAAGGAGCGTTCAGGCAAAAACCGAACGCTCCATTTACCCTTATTTATTATATCGATTAACTTTCATAAAGGCTATACTTTAAAAGCTGTTTTCCTGTCAATATGTCACACTTTTTGTAAAAGTATGACACATTGGACAATTACTTTTTAGAAAGGCCTTGTGCAGCAATATATAAAGCTAAATCCATTAGGCGTGTTGAGTAGCCAATCTCATTGTCATACCACGATACAACCTTCGCCATGCGACCTTCCATAACCATTGTAGATAGCCCATCAATCGTAGAAGATGCTGGATTACCATTGTAATCGATTGATACAAGTGGTAATTCGTTGTAACCAAGGATGCCTTTTAATTCGCCCTCTGATGCTTCTTTTAAGACAGCATTTACAGATTCTCTTGTGACATCGGTATTTAGCTCAACAACTAAGTCTACACATGATACGTTTGGTGTTGGTACACGCATTGAGAAGCCATCTAATTTACCTTTTAATTGTGGTAATACGCGAGAAACTGCCACTGCAGCACCTGTTGATGTTGGAATCATTGACACAGCACCAGCACGTGCACGACGTGGATCTGAGTGCGGGAAATCTAGAATACGTTGGTCATTTGTGTATGAGTGAATTGTTGTCATCATCCCGCGTTTAATACCGAATTTTTCATCCAGTACTTTTGCGAATGGCGCTAAACAGTTAGTGGTACATGAAGCATTTGAAATAACGTCCATTGATGGATTGTAATCTTTATGGTTAACACCCATCACGAATGTCGGCATATCACCTTGTGCAGGCGCAGAAAGAATCGCCTTTTTCGCACCAGCTTGAATATGACGTGAAACCTCTTCCATTGTACGCCATCTACCTGTACATTCTAGCACTACATCTACACCTAGCTCGCCCCACGGTAAGTTAGCTGGATCTTTTTCTGAGTAAACTTGAATGTGTTTGCCGTTTACGATAAAAGCTTCCTTTTCTGCTTTTACATCTGCGTCATAAATACCATGAACTGAGTCAAATTTCAAAAGATGTGCTAATTGCTTAGCATCTGTTAAGTCATTTACTGCTACTACTTCGAATTCTTCATGCTTCATTGCCTCACGAAATACTAAACGCCCGATTCTTCCAAATCCATTGATCGCTAGTTTTAATGCCATGTGTAATTCCTCCAATTAAATAATTTATAGTTAAATTTCTAATCACATTTTTAATATTGCATCTGCTGCGCTTTCATCTGTAATTAACACAGTGTGACGTGCCGCATTTTTAAAATAGGCTTCAATTGCCTTTGCCTTTTGCAAACCACCTGCAATCGCAACAACAGTATTGCTTTGATGAACCTGTTCTAGCTGAATGCCAATTGATTTTATGTGATGTACGGCCTTGCCCTGCTCATCAAAATAATAGCCAAATGCTTCGCCGATTGCTCCGTTTTTAAGTAGCTCACTTCGCTCTGGCTCAGGCATTTTCCGGCGCATAACCATTTCTTCAGCTGATCCAATACCATGAAGCACAATATTTACTTTGTCATAAAGCGCCACGATTTCCTTAACGATTGGCTCCTGCATCATTGCTACATAGGCCTGTTCGCTAAGGTGTTCCGGTAAAAAAAGCGTACGATATGTGCCACCACTCACCTTCGCGAACTTTGACACTAACGTATTTGCTTGGAAGGTCATTTCATCGCCAATACTTCCCCGTGCCGCGACAAACTTCATTGAATTAAATGGCTTACTCGGTAATAAATAATTTCGCAATGATGCAACCGAACTCCCACCTGTCACAGCAACAATACTATTTGGCGTAGCAATTTCACTTAGAAGATTGCTCGCTTCTTTACCCAAAAATGCTTGTGATGCAGGCTCCTGCTCGATATTCCCAGGAACAATCACGACCCGATTGATATGTAATCGTTTGGCAAGCTGCTTCTCTTTATCAGCAATTCCAGACGCTTCATAAAAATAGTCCTTTAACTGCTCAAGTACTTCATACCCTAAATCCGTAATTTCCATACCTTTTTGCAAAATTTGAATCAATTTCATTTCTTGTAAAACAGCCGTTTCATTTCGAATTTCACGCTCCGTACGATTTAAAATCTCAGCC
This sequence comes from Solibacillus sp., assembly GCA_045617525.1. Taxonomy (GTDB): domain Bacteria; phylum Bacillota; class Bacilli; order Bacillales_A; family Planococcaceae; genus JAZLIT01. Next base: position 17,864 of record JAZLIT010000064.1, read on the forward strand.
ATTGTTCTTCTTCCAATTGGACCTGAAACCTGAATCGTCTTTAACATACGAAATCGATTTTGCAGTGACCGATCTAGTTCCGGTAATAATAATCTACCCGCTTCGAAGGCATTTATTCTTGTCAAACAATCACCTACCTACTTGGTTGGACGTTTTATGTCCCACCTTAGTTTTTTTGACCCACTTGTTACAAAAAAATAGATTTCCTATATTTAGTATAAATTATGCCCTTAAAAATTGCAAACCATCCCTAATTTATACGAGGCCTCTTATTTTGCAACAAGCGCCTCATACAATGTATTAAAATCTAACCTTCCATATTGAATAATTTCACCCGCGTGCTCGACGACAGGAATCATCACCATAAATCGCTCATGCAGCGTATCATCTTCTTCTATATTAAATACCTCAATCGAAAACGCAGCATCTTCCTGCACCAATTTCAAAAGCGCCATTCCTTTGTTGCATAATTCACAATTGGGTCTCGAATAAAATTTCACCTTCAACAAAATCGCCTCCTTTTCCTATTATATTATAAGCAAAAAATTTCTGCCGAATCACCTTTATTAAATTCTGACTGCATAATTCGATAACCCTTGCGCAAACTAAACTGGATTACAATTTGAAGGAGGAATTTCACTTGACCGACAAAATCTTTAACGACGCAGCTGATCAACAACCCTTATCGTCCAATCATGGTGCCCATGAAATTTTGGATGTGCATGAAGTACTGAGTACAATAATTGGCGGCTTAGATCAAATGGTCCTTTTCCGCGATAAAATTAATTCACCTGAGCTACTCTCTATTTTAGACCGACAATACGCTTTTATGCTCGATGAATATAATATTACTGTCGAAGCATTTAAAACTGGGAAAGACCCTAAGCATCCTACACGCTCTTACAATATGCAAATGGGCAATGATTTCAGCTACGGCCTTACACCAGGCGAACCGAAAAAGCCAATTCAAGCAGCAACTGATCTAAACGATTCGATTATTGCAGGATTTTTACTTGGTATGCACAAAGCTGGCGCAACTGGAAAAACTGCAGCAGCTCTCGAAGCCACAAATCCAGTCGTACGTCGCGTCCTACAAGACTCCGTACCAAACTGCATTGAGATGGCTTATGAAATTTCACTGTATCAAAATAAAATGGGCGATTATGAAGTACCAAAGCTTTCGCCAACAGATATGAGTACAATGCTTCACATGTATGGCCAAGCCGAAAAAGCCCGTAATATGCCAAACTAAAAAAACATTCAAGTGGTGTTCATCAGAGCACCGCTTGAATGTTTTATTTTTGAAATAAAAAAACGCCACTCATTAGGAGTGACACAAGTATGTATAACCACGTAATTAAACTAGGTAATCTATTTCACTATTAACCTGAAGGGCTAGTTTAAGAAGAGTGCATTTAGGATAAAATGAATCGGTACAGTGAAAACATTTTATCCAAAAAGCCTCTCATTTGGTTCTGGAGGTTAGGAAACTTCCAAAAGCAAAAATGGTAATGCTATAAAAAATTTAATTTGAAACAGAATAATTGGCGCCCTCGAAGGGAATCGAACCCCCAGCGGAAGAACCGGAATCTTCAGTGTTATCCATTACACCACGAGGACAAAAAAATTTAAAAAACAGGATCAGCGACGCTATTTTAACGTTTTAGTTCGTTAAAGCAACGACTTTCCTATTATACAAATGTTATACATACATTTCAACCTTGAATGATTATTTATCGGAGTTTCTATTTGACCTTTTTTGACAATACCGTGTATGATAGTCATACAGCTGAAATGATTCTCCATTTCAGTAAAAAAGTATACGAATTTACCTTTTTTAAAGGAGGATTTTTAAATGAATTTAATCCCTACAGTTATCGAACAAACAAACCGCGGTGAACGTGCATACGACATTTACTCTCGCTTACTAAAAGACCGCATCATTTTACTAGGAAGTGGCATTGATGACAACGTTGCAAACTCAATTGTTGCTCAATTATTATTCCTAGAAGCTGAAGATGCAGAAAAAGACATTTTCCTGTACATTAACTCACCAGGTGGTTCAATTACAGCTGGTATGGCTATTTATGACACAATGAATTTCATCAAGCCAAAAGTGCAAACAATTTGTATTGGTATGGCAGCGTCAATGGGCGCATTCTTACTTTCTGCTGGTGAGCCAGGTAAACGCTTTGCTCTTCCAAACGCTGAAGTAATGATTCACCAACCACTTGGTGGCGCACAAGGTCAAGCAACGGAAATTGAAATTGCTGCAAAACGCATTTTATTCCTACGCGAAAAACTTAACCGCATCATGGCAGCAAACTCAGGTCAAGAGTATGAAACATTATCTCGTGATACAGAGCGCGATAACTTCATGACAGCTGATCAAGCAAAAGATTATGGTTTAATTGACCATATTATGACACGCCACGAAATTAAATAAGACTACCCAAAAGCTATTCAATTGCAAAATTGAATAGTTTTTTTATTTTTAATGGACGAATCTAAATTCATTTCTATCCTTGCGAGGGGGGGAGATGAGTTAATGAACTATTCTCGTGGACATTTTCTTGCCTCATAGTGTACTTTTGCCGCGCAATTTAAGTAATTTAATTAGTTTAAGCATGTTGATTACATCAACATGCATTTTTGGTGGTATTTCTTGATGTTAAGGGTGTCCACTTTTGATGTTTGTGCGTTTAGGGGGCATTTTTGTGCGTTCGTCGCTCATGTTTGTGCGTTCACCGGGCATTTTTGTGCGTTCGAGGCTCATGTTTGTGCGTTCGCCGGGCATGTTTGTGCGTTCGAGGCTCATGTTTGTGCGTTCGTCGCATTTTTGTGCGTTCAGCGGGCATTTTTGTGCGTTCGAGGCTCATGTTTGTGCGTTCACCGGGCATGTTTGTGCGTTCACCACTCATGTTTGTGCGTTCACCACATGTTTGTGCGTTCGCCACCCATGTTTGTGCGTTCGAGGCTCATGTTTGTGCGTTCACCACTCATGTTTGTGCGTTCACCACATTTTTGTGCGTTCGCCCCTCATGTTTGTGCGTTCGAGGCTCATGTTTGTGCGTTCACCACTAATGTTTGTGCGTTCGCCACCCATGTTTGTGCGTTCGCCACATTTTTGTGCGTTCGCCCCTCATGTTTGTGCGTTCGCCCCTCATGTTTGTGCGTTCGCCACCCATGTTTGTGCGTTCGCCACCCATGTTTGTGCGTTCGCCACCCATGTTTGTGCGTTCAACACATTTTTGTGCGTTCGCCACCCATGTTTGTGCGTTCGCCCCGCATGTTTACCTGCGAGTCGATAAATAACTCCGCAAAAAAACAGTATGTGAAACGGTTACCCATTCCACATACTGTCCTGTCCTCTTATTACCTATGTATTTCACAATAGAGCCCGCACATTTGAAAGCCGCGGTACTCTACTATACAAATAATAAATTAGCCTTCATGTTCAACAATTTTTGCTAATGCTGCAATCGCTTCATCTGCGTCAGAGCCATCTGCCCATAACGTCACTTGTTTACCACGTGCAATCGCTAAGCTCATAATGCCCATAATTGATTTTGCGTTTACTTTCTTATTTTCTTTTTCAACAAAAATATCCGCACTAAAACGATTTGCTTCCTGCACAAACATCGCTGCTTGTCTTGCTTGTAAACCTGATTTTAAGTTAACTGTAACTAGTTTCTCAGCCATTTTTTTTACACCCTTTCACAGCCGTTCATGCTCATACATTTATCTTATCGGAATTATTAGAAATTAACAATGCTTTCGTACGAGAAAATGAAATCGCTGTCATTTTATATGCTGTCGCCTCGACGTAAAGCATCCGCAATTTCGTCAATTTTACGAAGTCGATGATTAATCCCGGACTTACTGACAACGCCCGTTGAAACCATTTCACCGAGTTCCTTTAATGTTACATCCTGATATTCTACACGTAGTCGCGCGATTTCACGTAACTTTTCTGGCAGTTCATCCAAGCCAATCGTTTTATCAATAAAACGAATATTATCCACTTGGCGTATTGCTGCGCCAATTGTTTTATTTAAATTGGCAGTTTCACAGTTTACGATTCGATTAACACTATTACGCATATCACGAATGATTCGAACATCCTCGAACTTCATCATCGCCTGATGTCCGCCGACTATACTCAGAAAATCAGAAATTTTCTCTGCTTCCTTCAAATACGTGACAAAGCCTTTTTTTCGCTCGATTGTTTTCGCATTTAATTCAAAGTGATTCATCAAATCAGCTAATGCTTCCCCGTGCTCTTTATAAAGCGAATATACCTCTAAATGATACGAAGAAGTTTCTGGATTATTGATTGATCCTCCAGCTAAAAAGGCTCCACGTAAATAAGCGCGCTTTTGATTATTTTTCGGGATCAGTGATTCACCAATTGTATGATTTAACTCAAAAGATTCCGATAGAATTTCTAAATCAGCTAATATTTCACGCGCCCCATCACGCAGACGGCAAATATACACATTATTTTTCTTTAGTCGCATTTTTTTACGCACTAAAAGTTCAACATTGTATGGATATAGCTTTTTAAGAATCGTATACAACCTACGTGCAATCGCCGCATTTTCCGTTTGAACATCTAAGCTCAACTGCCTATTTGCAAAGCTCAAAGACCCGTTCATTCGTATTATGGCTGATAACTCGGCTTTTAAGCCACTGTCATCTGATTCTACCTGCGTAAGTTCTTTTTTCGTCTCTGAAGCAAATGACATTCTTTTTTCCTCCTTTCCCCTGCTCATCGATTTTTATTTCGTATCGATTAGCTTTTTCTGGTTTTCGTTTACATATGAATTAAGCCATTTTGATACATTCATCGTATTATGACGAACCGCTCCATCAAAAATAACGGCAATATCTCGTTTAATAATCTCAATACCCATTGATTCTAATTTTTTAATATCAATTAGCACAGGCTCGGCATTTTCTTCACGATACGATGCCTTTACACGGTCAGGTAGGTCGACTTCATTAATCAAAATCGAATCAATAAAAGGTTTCCCTACGTGCTTATGAATTGCCTCAACATGATCCGTTGCTGAATAGCCCATCGTTTCACCCTGCTGCGTCATTAAATTACAAATGTATATTTTTTGCGCACGTGCTTTAACGATTGCATCGCCAATCTCCTTCACTAGGAGATTTGGAATAATGCTTGTATATAAACTACCTGGCCCAATTAAAATATAATCCGCCCTCTTTATATGACGAATCGCAGACGGCAGTGCCTCCACTTCCTCTGGCTCAATAAAGACGTAATCAATGCGCTGCATAATTTTAGGAATTTTCGACTCACCAATTACAGTTGAGCCATCTTCTAATTTTGCATGCAGTGTTATTTTTTTATTCGCAGCAGGAATGACACGCCCATTTACATTTAATACTTTACTCATTTCTGCAATCGCATGATTAAAGTCTCCTGTAATTTCCGTTAACGCTGCAAGCATAAGATTTCCGAGAGAATGCCCTTCCAAATCCTTCGATTGCGCAAAGCGATATTGGAACATTTCCTCCACTAACGGTTCGACCTCAGAAAGAGCTGCAATTACATTACGAATATCTCCAGGTGGAGGTATATCATAATCATCTCGTAATCGACCTGACGAACCGCCATCATCTGCTACAGTTACAATTGCTGTTATATCAAATTGATAATTTTTCAAGCCGCGTAGTAACGTTGAAAGGCCAGTTCCCCCGCCAATAACTACAATACGCGCTTTCTTTTTTTTCATTACGTCATTCCTTCCGATGCTTGATATCTCGATGAGTTACTACCGTATGTTCACTGTTTCCTAGCAGCTTACCGAAATACTCTGCCATTGTTACTGAACGATGCTGACCACCTGTACAGCCAAACGCGATGACAAGCTGAGACTTCCCTTCCGCTTTATAGCGTGGAATCATAAATTGAAAAAGGTCAGTAAGCTTAACTATTAGCTCCTGTGCATCCTCTGTTGCTAAAACGTAAGATGACACTTCTGTTTGCAGGCCTGTTTTATGACGTAAATCCTCTTCGTAATATGGATTTTTTAAAAATCTCACATCAAAAATTAAATCCGCATCAATGGCAATACCATGCTTAAAGCCAAAAGACATGACTTGAATCGAAAAGATTGGCATACTTGAAGTTGAAAATTTATTTGTAATGATTTCTCGTAATTCTCGAGGTTTTTTATTCGACGTGTTAACGACTGTATTTGCGATGTCCTTAATGTTTGATAAAATTTCTCTTTCCTTATGGATACCTTTAAGAGGCGTACCAAATGGAGCAAGAGGATGTGATCTTCGAGATTCCTTGTAGCGACGTACTAGTGTTTCATCGTCTGATTCTAAAAAGATTATGTGCGGAGTAATACTTTCTTCTTTTTGCAATTCTTCAATTGAATCGATTGCTGCTCCGAAAAAATCACGCCCACGTAAATCCATAACGAGTGCAAGTCGTGCAATTTTTTTCCCGGTATCCTTAACAAGTGCTAAAAAAGTTGGAAGTAACTCTGGTGGCAAATTATCAATACAATAAAAACCTAAGTCTTCAAAACTTTGAATCGCAACCGTTTTACCCGCTCCTGACATACCTGTAATTATTACCAATTCATGTGCATAAGCTTGTGTTTCTTCCAAATCACTTCAGCTCCTTAAGAAAAATTTTATTCAACCGAAACTTGAATCGTCTGCTTGATTAATTCAAATTCCTCTGTATATTCAAATGTACCATATTGCACACCTTTATTTAATGCCGCAAAAAGTAAATTTGAACGATCACCCTCGGCCATTGGAAGTGTATTAATAGCCTCAATCGACTGCCAGCTAATAATTCCTTCTCGTGTTTCCACATATGGTTCGCCCTCAATGTCTCTCGACACGAAAGTATATAGCATCCATTCATCTACAATTTCTTCACCGCGCTTAATGATCATCGTAAATACACCTTTTAAATAGGCATTATGTGCCGTTACATTTGTTTCCTCACGAAATTCCCTTAAAGCTGCCTCATAAATTGATTCGCCTATTTCCATCTTCCCACCGGGCGCAACATACCACCCTCGTCTTGGCTTTTGAAGTAATAAAACCTGCCCGTCCTTCACGGCAAGTAAATTTGCTATTCTTTGCATATGTTCACCTACTATTTATTCTTCATTTTATTCTATTATAACGCGTAACCTTCATTTGGTACAAAAAGGTGAAAGATTTAACAAAATTTTCTATTCTATTCAAAAAGAGGTTGCCTTCGCCTAGGCGAAAGCAACCTAAATACTTACTATATTTTGAGGGAGTCAATAATATATACCCTCACTATACACAATAATTATTTCATTCAAGTTACAGCTATGTTAAATCTAGATTAATTCATGTATATTAAGCTTTGCTGAATTTTTCACTTAGCTCTTCTACATAATGTTGTACTGCTTGTGCTGCGATACTTCCATCGCCCGTAGCAGTTACAATTTGACGTAGTGTTTTATCACGAACGTCACCCGCTGCAAAAATACCTTTAACGCTCGTTTCCATTTTTTCATTTGTCACAATGTAACCAGCATCGTTTAAAATTCCTAAATTTTTGAATGGTGCAGTTAATGGCACCATTCCGATGTATATGAATACACCGTCAGCATCGACTTGCGTTTCTGCACCATCTACAGTTGATACAAGAGTGACACTGCCTACTTTGCCGTCTTTTTCGTGGATTTCTTTTACTGATGAATTCCAGATGAAATCGATTTTTTCATTCGCAAATGCACGATCTTGAATAATTTTTTGTGCACGTAATTGGTCACGACGGTGAACGATTGTTACTTTATCAGCAAATCGAGTTAAGTATTGACCTTCTTCAACCGCAGAATCTCCACCACCGACAACGATTAAGTTTTTCTGTTTGAAGAACGCACCATCACATACTGCACAGTAACTTACACCACGACCACCCAGTTCTTGTTCGCCTGGAATGCCCATTTTTTTATATTCTGCACCTGTTGATAAAATGATTGCGCGTGTTTTATATTCTTTTTTACCTGAAATAATCGTTTTATATTCTTCGCCGTCAATGATTTCTGATACATCACCATAAGCATATTCGGCACCGAATTTTTTCGCGTGTTCGAACATTTTTGTTGAAAGTTCTGGACCTAAGATTGTATCAAAGCCAGGATAGTTTTCTACTTCTTCTGTGCTCGCCATTTGGCCGCCTGGAATACCGCGTTCAATCATTAATGTTGAAAGGCTTCCACGTGATGTATAAACTGCTGCTGTCATACCAGCAGGACCTGCTCCAATAATTACTACGTCATAAATTTTCTCTACTGTCATTGTAATTCCTCCTAAATCTACCAGTTCTATATACTATACATCCTAAACGATAAAGTAAGCATTTACTATCCTTTTGCTTACAATTCTTCTGTAGGGATAAACGAATAAAGTTCTTCTTCATATTTCGTAAGTGTTGCTGTTGAAATAGCATATTTCTCTGCAATTGTTTTTTTAGTAACGGTTGTTTGCATTGCATTTTTAAATGAGTATTCCACAGCTGCTGCTAAGGCATTTGGGTTTTTAAATTTATAGCCGTCATAATAAGCAATTTTTGATAGTGAAAACCAAATATTAAGCATCTGCGCTTCTTCTGCAGAATGATCCACATTTTTTTCAGCAATTATTTCTGCTGTTTCCATTATGCGCATTAACATTTGCTCGATTTGATTTTTTTCGTTTAATGAATGTTCAAGTGCGTATCCTAATGCAATTTTCGCAAGCTCACTATATTGTGTCACTGAAATATATTTAGGATGTGCAATAATCTCTTGCTTATGCGGTGATTTTTTCAAAATAAAGAAACCAAATATATGATCTTCTTCTTCTTTACTTGTCACCTTACTAATAATAAATTCGCGTGCATTGCTAAGTAATTTCTTGCCATCCGCATCGTTAATCCACGGTTCATAGCCCTCTTTCGAAGGGTCAAGCTCTAGTAATTGGCGCCATGAAGAACGTGCCGCCTCATCATTACCTGTAAAATAAGCTGCTTGTGCCAGCCAGAAATAAAATCCTGGGTCACCTTCATAGCCACTTTTCTTAAGTGAACGCAACCATTTATAACTTGTTTCATACTCACCGATTAAGGCAAGTGTTGCGCCTAACTTATAGCGGTTTTCAAAATCATACGGTTGAATTTTCTTTAGAACTTCTAGAGCCTTTTCTAACTCTAGTTCATTTTTTTCATAATATGCGAACACCGCTAAATTACATAGTGCATGAAGATTACCATGATTCTCACGTAGTACCTTATTTAATAAAGCCTTTGCCTGCTCCGCTTCGCCCACATAAAAATAAGCTAATGCTAAATTATTATATGCTGCCCATAAATCCGGAAATTTCTCAATAGTATGCTCTAGCAATTCAATCGCCTTCGGAAATTCGCTTTGCTCCATAAAGCGGCGCGCCTTTTCCTGTGCAATCATCTTCTCCGCTTCACCATCTTCAGTTGGCTCCATATCAAGCGGATCTTCATCGACAAATTGCATAATATCCATTGCATCTTCTACATATAACCCATCTGGCGCTAAGTCTAAATATTTTTGAGCATATTTTTTCGCATCGCCCATAATTCCTAAACACCCTGATGCTTCAGCTAACACAAATATAATTTCTTCATCATCTGGGTTTAGGCTATAAGCGGTATGAATTAGTTCATACGCGACTTCAAAGTTTTGCGCTTCCATTTCTAAAATACTATATTGTAATAAAATTTGAGCATCATCCGGACTTAATTCCGCTGCTCTTTTTATATATTTATAAGCGCTTTCCATTTCATTACGGTCCATCGCTTTTAATGCCTTTTGAAAGTAATAATCACCGTTCGGAATAAATGAAACGACGTTACTTCTGCTTGTATTCATAAGTTTATTGTCCAAAAATAAATTCCTCCGAAAACATTAGAATGAGGAACGCAGTTCACGTTCCTCACAGTTATAGTCATTATAGCATAAAGCATATCATTGTCTGCTATTAGCAATTATTTAGATAGATAATTTTCGTCAGGTGGTGAACCATTATTGACACTATTTTCTCACGAAAGGCGTTGATTGGAGCTCCGTGGGCCCGAGGGCCAGCAGGATGCTGGTCATGGAAGCGTTGCGCTCACGACGAGCGCGCTCTTAGCTTCCCTACCTTTTTCTGGGGGCACGGCTCCAACTAACTAATTTCCTGCCTTTACGGAGGCAGAAAATTAGTGGATTTTCCGCACGTGCTTAATCCCCTGGAAGTCGCGGTCCCCCTCCGCTCCAATCAACGAGCACTATCAAAGGTGATTCCTGCAAGTTTT
>JAZLIT010000065.1:0-10820 GCA_045617525.1 Solibacillus sp.
AATGATCGATGCAATGCTCGACGTTGAAATGCCCAAAACACCACTAGAGATGGTGCACTTAATCACACAATATGAAAAATAAAAAATACCCGTTATCTATCGATCGAATTTTTCGACGATGGATAGCGGGTATTTTCATAGCTAAAAAAGAAAAGCTTATACACGGAACGTTTAGTTCCTGTGTATAAGCTAATTTTTACATTGCCTGTTCTTCTTCTTCCTGATTTTCATTAGCAGTTACAAGATAGAATAAATCTTTTGTAATTTTGAATAAATCATATTGAAGATTTCCTTGATTGATTTCATTGTATAAAGCAACATGTGAGTCCTGTGCGCAAACGACATAAGCAAGTTTTAATGCTGCAGCTTTTGAACGGTAATTTTCCTTACGAATACGTAAAAATACGGTATGAAAATCATGTTCAAAAAATAGTTCATTTAAAAATTGAAGTTTTGCTTTGTTGTTGTAGCCGAGGCCTTGGTATGGATATCCTAACCAAGTTCCTAAAAACCCTGCTCCTTGATCAACGTCATAAATACTGATAGTGCCGATAGGTTGAGCCCATTCATCTATAATTGTTCGAGAAATTGCAGTTCCATTAATTTCTTCTTCCATTAATTGCTTTGTCATAAATAAATATTCCTCAGCGGATTGGGCTTTTTGGCGGACATAAGGAAATACAGACGGGTGACTGATTAATGAGTATAATTGTGCTGTTTCATGAAGATCGCGATGCTTAATCATGCGAAACGCCCCCTTTATAAAGGTATAAGGTAAAGCTGCCATATGGCGAAAAATTTCGAACTTGAATTCATCCTTATAGAATTAGCGTTGAAATCCTGAGTCCCCAAGATTTCTCCTTTATTTCCTTGCTATGACTTTACAATCTCGAAATATTAAATTTGTAGAAATATCATAACTTTTTTTTCGGAAATTCGCAATAAAAAACTCGAAAAATCATAAATTCGCTTAAAATAAACTAAATTATCTGAAGAATTGGAATTTAGGGCTTTTTTAATTTTTATAGGAAAAAAATGTCGTATAATAATAATATATCTATTAATGGGGGGATATTGGTGGAATTATCACTTTATAAAATGCATGGCTCAAAAAATATGTTTTATTTATTAGAAGTAGAAACATTTGAAAATTTAAATTTTATCGAATTAACGAAATGGTTATGTCAAAAGGACAATAATGGTGGGGCAGACGGATTACTACTTGTTTTACCATCAGAAGTTGCACAAGCAAAGATGCGCGTTATTAATGCAGATGGCTCAGAGGCATCAATGTGTGGAAATGGCCTACGATGTGTTGCTAGGTTCATCTGTGAACGTGATGGAATTGATGAAGCAATGATTGAGACAATGAAAGCTACGTTACATGTAAAAAAAGAACCGGATATTTTACCGGAAATTTCTACATATAGTGTTGAAATTTCGCCTATATCATTTGATTTAGCTTCGCTACCAATGAATTATGGTGAAAAAAAATCTATTCAGCATGAAGTTTTATTACCTTTTTCACAGACCATTTTATTTTCGGCTTTATCCGTTCCCAATCCACATTTAATAGGCGTAGTAGATAAATATTATATTGAGCAAGAATCGCATCAATTTTTACTTGCGAACTATTTGAATAATAATAGTAATTATTCGCCAGATGGGGTTAATTTAAGCTATGTATTGCCGATTTCTAGTGATGAAATCTATGTGCGTACGTATGAGAGAGGCGTAGGATTCACAAATGCTTGTGGAACTGCAATGACTGCCTCGGCATTAGTGGCATTTAAAAATGGACTAGTGAATCAATCAAGTATTACGGTATATAACCCTGGTGGATTCGTGAAATGTTCTGTAATTGAGGCCGATGAATGCTATCGATTACGTTTAAGTGGAAATGCGACATATGTTGAACAAGTAATTTGCGAAATAAAAGGAGATAATTTCCATTTAATTAGTTGTAAAAATTATGAAGAAGCATTACAATATGACAAAAGTCTTGTATCAATACAGCCTAAAATTAAGATTTTATAACTATTAAATTGAAGGGTGTGGGGGATTTGATAACAACCGAGCATTTTATTGATCAATTAGAGATACTTTACGGAAGTAGTCGAGACTTCGTATTTTTTATGAAGCCAATATGGAATGATTTTGAATATATTTATGCCAATGAAAGTGCTGTTGAAATGTTGGGTCAGCCTATTTACGGGTTGACTGTAAGAGAAGCGACAGAGCCGGATGTTTCAAAATATATTATTCAAAAGTACAACGATTCAATTAATAATAATGAACAGCTTGAATTTCAAGATTATGCTTATTTTAAATATAGTGTGCATAAGCATGAAACGACAGTTACTCCTGTTCTATTTCAAGATGAATTTTATATTTTAGCTGTCACAAAAGAAATCGGTTTTGAGCGTGATCTACAGGATAAGTATTTATTTATGCGTTCTATATTCTTTAAAACATTTTTATCGACTGTTCTTATTTCAAATGATGCAAAGTTAATTGAAGCAAATCCTAAGTTTGCAGAGGGTTTTAATCTTTCTGTTGATGAAATGCGTGGGAAAAAGTTTTATGAGCTCCCTATCTTCACACCTGAATCAGCTTTACAAGTACGGGAATATATAGAAAGCACTAAAAATGGAGATGACTTTACAACAAAAGTAATTACTTTTATTGATCATAACCGGGAAGAGCGTTTTTATATGGCGACCTTCTCACCTGTAGCAAGAGATAAAGAAATCGCTGCAATATTTATAATCTTCCAAGATGTTACCGAATACATTTTGCAGCAACGTGAATTGAAAACTACGATGCATGGCCTCGAAACATTTAAAGATGCATTGAATATTGCAACAGAAGTTACACTTACAAATTTAAAAGGTGAAATTACTGAGGTGAATGATCACTATATTAAGCGTACGGGTTATCAGAAGGAAGAACTAATTGGGCGTACACATAATCTAGTAAACTCGAATTTTCACTCGCCTGAATTTTTCAAAAACCTTTGGACAACAATTCAAGCTGGTGACATATGGCGTGGGGAAGTTCGGAACCGCACTAAGTCCGGCGATACCTATTGGGTTGACACCACGATTATTCCTCTGAAAAATCCAGAAGGCAAAGTGTATCAGTACATGACCATTCATTTCAACGTATCTGATAAAAAGAATATGATGATTGACCTACGGAATATTGAACGTACATTCCGTTTAATTACAGAGAACACAAATGATTATATTGTTGTTTTAAACGCTGAAGGTAAGGCTTTGTATTCTTCGTCTTCATATGATCGTAAGCTAGGTTATTCAGAAGAGGAAATGGAGCAAATTCAATACGAAAGTTTAATTCATCCAGACAGTATAAAGGTTTGGAAGGATAAGATAAAAAATCCTCAAAATCATGCTAAAAATGGCAATATGGAGTTAAAACTAATGGCTAAAAATGGAGATATGATCTGGACAGAAGGTAGTTATTCTTTAGTATATGATTCATTACGCAATGAGTTGTCACAGGTCATTCTCGTTTCGCGTGAAATTACAGAGAGAAAAGAACGGGAAGATTCATTAATGTTCTTAGCGTACCACGATAGCTTAACACAGCTTCCAAATCGACGTTATTTACAGAGGGAGTTCCCTGAATTCGTGGATAATGCTAACGCTTCTTATGACAGTTTCGGTGTGTTGTATGTAGATGGAGATAATTTTAAAAATGTAAATGATGAGTATGGGCATGATGTTGGCGATTTATTCTTAGCACGCTTTGGAGAAACATTATTAAAAAGTGTTCGTAAAAAGGATTTAGTTGTTCGCCTCGGTGGGGATGAGTTCTTAATTTTAGTGTCGGATCTTTCGCGAGATGAAGAACTACTTAAGGTAGAAATTACTCGAGTAATTGAGAAAGTTCGCGGAAACATTGGGATAGGGTGGACGATTAATGGTATCGACTTTAAACCAAGTGCTACAATAGGGGCAGCAATTTACCCGTTTGAAGGGACACAATTAGATGAACTGATTGAAATAGGAGACCGGGCCATGTATCAAGCCAAACAAAGACAAAAGAACAGTTACTTAGTTCCTTATTTTGATACGATTCATGAATAAGCAATAAGTATTTAAAAAAGACTCCTCTTCAGATAAAATGTAGAGGAGATTTTTATGATATATGTATGTCAATGAACAAAATGAGGTTATATTAGAATGGAACAAAAAATTCTTATAATAGAAGATGAAAAAAATATTGCACGGTTTATCGAATTGGAGCTTTCTCATGAACAATTTGAAGTGACAATTGCCTACGATGGCAGAGAGGGGCTTGATTTAGCCTTAAATCAGACCTACTCGTGTGTCTTGTTAGACGTCATGCTTCCAGGCTTGAATGGACTTGAAATTTGCCGGAGAATTCGAAAGGTATCAGATGTACCTATAATATTAATTACGGCTCGTGACGCCGTAATGGACCGTGTTGCAGGACTAGATATTGGAGCCGACGACTATATCGTAAAGCCCTTTGCAATTGAGGAATTACTTGCGAGAATTCGCTCTATTTTAAGACGTAGATCCACCCAACTGCATGCGCAGCCTAAATTGCTTCATTTTAGAGATTTAACAATTGATTTTGAAGCGTATGAGGTAGTGTTTGAGGGAAGGAAACTTGAACTTACTCGAACTGAATATGATTTGTTGAAATTATTACTGGAGTCAGCGAATAAAGTCTGTTCACGTGAAGTCATACTTGAGCGCGTTTGGGGTTATGACTCGGAGGTGGAGACGAATGTAGTTGATGTTTATATCCGTCATTTACGCTCAAAATTGGAATCGGCTAATGAACCTTACATTGAAACAGTGCGAGGAGTTGGGTATGTGATGCGAGGATGAGAAGAATGAAGGGATTTTTAAACCAGCTATCCATTAAAAATAAATGGACGATGGTTACAGCATCGACAATTGTTGTTTCGTATGCGTTAATTAGCGGTATGCTATATATTGCGATTAATAATTGGTTAATTAATGATGAGCAACAAGTAGCAGAACGTGCGGCAGCAGAAGTGCAATCTTTTTTTATAAATGAGGGATCACATATTACGTTGCAAGATATTAAACGTAATACGAGTTTAATTAATGCGATCCTTGATAAAGCGCAAACAGTGCGAATTTATAATCAGGATCATGTAGAGATTATTCGAATAAATAATAGTTATCTAGCTCCAGATGAAAAACCACAATTAGCAGATATTGAGCAAGGTAAGCTAATTAAAACAACACTTGAAGATACCGAAGCATATGTAATTTATAAACCGATTCAAATCGGTGTGTTTCAGGGTTATATAGAGCTAATACACCCATTAACAAAATATGGGGCCATGATGCAATATTTACTTACCACCCTTGTGATACTTGGAGTTGGCGCAGTTTTAATAGCATCAGCAATTAGTCGGTACATTGCAGTACTTTTACTAAAACCTATTCAGCAACTTCGTGATTCAATGGTAAATGTAAAGGATTACGGTCTGTCACAGCAACCGAACATCATGTATGAGGCAAATGATGAAATAGGGGATTTATTGACAATGTACAATTCAATGCTAGTTGAATTAGAGCAGGTGTTTATGCAACAGCAGCAGTTTGTTCAAGATGCCTCACATGAATTACGAACACCAATACAGGCTATTGAGGGGCATTTATCGATGTTAGATAGATGGGGGAAGAAGGACTCTGCTATATTAGACGAGTCGCTTCAAACTTCATTACAAGAAGTACGTCGAATGAAAAAACTGATGGAAGAGCTTCTACTATTGGCTCGAAACGAGGAACGTAATTTGGATGCAGTTACAGATGTCGAATTTGTTTTGAATGAAGTAATTACTGAATTACAGTTTTTATATGAGAGTGCAAAGTTTGAAATTCATGTGCAGGGTGATAAGGTTAAGGCAATTGTATCCGAACAAGCACTAAATCAAATTTTACGTAATAGTATCGAAAATGCGCTAAATTACTCGAATGAAAACCCAGTGGTGTCCATCACTGTTAAATATGCTAGTAATAATGTTTTAGTGGAAGTCCAAGATAATGGGATTGGTATTTCGGAAGAACATTTACCGCATATTTTTAATCGCTTTTATCGTGTAGATGATGCCCGAACAAATGTCACAGGAAGTACGGGTCTAGGTTTGAGTATTACTAAAATGCTTGCTGATAAATATAAATTACAGCTTGAAGTTGAAAGTGAAGTGCATGTTGGAACGACATTTAAAGTCAGCGTCCCCACAAAAAAAGCGCTTTAAGTAGAAGATTTACACGAAATTCTATTCTTCACGAAAAAAATTGCTTATTTTGCTAAAAAGAGTTGTATTTTTTCATCAGAGTAGTAAGATTGAAATGGAAAAAACGTTCATCCATCAATAGTTGAATATAATGTTTTTTTATTGTATTTTGAGAAAAGATGAATGGTAATTTATTATATAAATCCAATTTATTTTTGAACTGCCTTATGGCAAAACAATGGAGGTTATTTTCATGTCGAACAATGTCTTACATGCAGGTTCCCCTTGGTCAGCTTTCTCTGGACCTAACTTAGGTTATGTTATGGAGCAATATGATCTATTCCTGCAATCTCCTCAAGAAGTACCAGCAGAATTAATTGAACTATTCGAGTACTACGGTGCTCCAGTATTCATAGAAGGTACTGAAGTAGTAGCTCCTGTTGGCACAGTAGCTCCTGTAGGTGATTATAAAAAAGTATTAGCTGCAGTAAAGCTTGCTGAAGAAATCCGTTCATTTGGACATTTAGCAGCGGATTTATATCCACTTAAAAATCGTGTATTAGACACGAAACGCATTGAAGAAAGCGCATTCAATTTAACAGCGTCGGATTTAGTGGCAATTCCTGCGACGGTATTCTTCAAAAATGTACCAGCAGGCATTACAAATGGTAAAGAAGCAATCGATTACTTAAAAGCAGTTTATGCTGATAAAGTAGGTATTGAATTCAACCACGTAGCTGATAATGATGAGCGCGAATGGATTCAAGCACAATTTGAATCTGGTGTACTTAAAGCAGCATTATCTACTGATGAGAAAAAAGTTTTACTTGACCGTTTAACACGCGTTGAAAACTTTGAAAAATTCATCCATAAAACTTTCGTGGGTCAAAAGCGATTCTCTGGAGAAGGCTTAGACACACAAATCGTATTATTCGATGAAATTTTAAAATCAGTTGAAGCAGCAAATGTGAAAAATGTACGCATTGGAATGGCTCACCGTGGTCGTTTAAATGTCCTTACACACATTCTTAATAAACCGTATGCGATGATGTTCTCTGATTTCGCACACGTTTCTAACGAATTATTCTTACCAGAAGATGGCCGTCTTGAAATCACAAAAGGCTGGACTGGTGATGTTAAATATCATATGGGTGCTTCATATATGCGTGAGTCAGGTATGAATGTCAAACTTGCGTACAACCCATCTCATTTAGAAGTAGGGAACCCAATCGTTGTAGGTGCTACTCGTGCGGCACAAGATGATACGTCTAAAGCTGGCGTAGCAACGCATGATGCATCAAAAGCGCTAGGTATTCTTGTACATGGTGATGCTGCATTTGCAGGTCAAGGTATCGTTACTGAAGGCTTTAACTTTGCAAATGTTGAAGGATTCACTACTGGTGGTACAATCCACATTATCGCAAATAACATGATCGGTTTTACAACTGAACTTCATGATTCACGTTCAACTGTTTATTCTTCTGACCCTGCAAAAGGTTATAACGTACCAGTTGTACATGTAAACGCTGACTGCCCAGAAGCAGTAGTTCAAGTTGGCCGTTTCGCAGCAGCATACCGCACGAAATTTAAAAAAGATATCGTTGTAGACTTAATCGGTTACCGCCGTTATGGTCACAATGAAACAGATGATCCAACAGTAACTAACCCTGAAACTTATAAGTTGGTAGCGAAGCATGACACAATCCGTTCAATTTACGGTACTGAACTTACAACTACAGGTGTAGTAACTACTGAAGCAGTAAGCGAATTAGATGCTAAAATCTATGCTGAAATGCAAGCAGCTTACGATCACGTGAAAGAAATGGCTGAAAAGGATGAGCATGCTCACCTTGAAATGCCTGAAGAATTAAAAGTAGACTTCCCACAAGTTGAGGAAGTAGTTGGTTTCGACCGTTTAGAGAAAATCAATAACGATTTACTTGTATTTGGAGATGGTTTCGAGCCACAAAACAAATTAGGTAAAATTTTAGCAAAACGTCGCGAAGCATTCGCAACAGATAAAATCGACTGGGGTCATGCTGAAACGCTAGCATATGCTACAATTACGCAAGACGGTACGCCAGTTCGTTTCACTGGTCAAGATGCTCAACGTGGTACGTTCTCTCAACGTCACTTAGTGTTACACGATAAAAACAATGGTAGTGAATTCACACCACTTCACAATGTTGAAGGTGTAAATGCATCATTCACAGTATATAACTCACCACTTACTGAAGCAGGTGTGGTAGGCTTTGAATATGGTTATAATTTAGAAAATGAAAATGTGTTATCAGTTTGGGAAGCACAATTTGGTGACTTTGCGAATATGGCACAAGTAATGTTCGATAACTTTATTTCTGGCGCTCGTTCTAAATGGGGTCAAAAATCAGGTTTCGTAATTCTATTACCTCATGGTTATGAAGGACAAGGCCCAGAGCACTCTTCAAGCCGTGTAGAACGTTTCTTACAAATGTCAGCTGAAAACAACTGGTTCGTTGCAAACTGTTCAAATGCAGGTAACTACTACCACCTATTACGTCGTCAAGCGGCATTACTAGGAACAGAAGGCGTTCGTCCGTTAGTTGTTGTATCACCAAAATCTTTATTACGTCATCCACTTGCAGCAGCATCTGCTAAGCAATTAGCTGAAGGTCGCTTCCAAGAAGTAATCGAGCAACCAGGCTTAGGTGGCAACGTGAAGAAGGTTGAAAAAGTATTACTTGCAACTGGTAAAGTAGCAATTGACTTAGCAGACCGAATTAAAGATGGAGAAGGTTTCGATCACTTACACATCGTACGTGTTGAGCAATTATATCCATTCCCTGCTACTCAAATCTCTGACATTATCGCGCGCTTCCCGAACGCTAAAGAAATCGTTTGGGTTCAAGAAGAGCCGAAAAACCAAGGTTCTTGGAATTATGTGTTAGAAAAATTATATGATCTATCTGAAGGTAAAAAAGTACGATATGTAGGCCGTCCTGCAATGAGTTCAACTTCTGAAGGAGACGGGGATTCACATAAAGCTGCTCAAGCAAAACTTATTGCTGAAGCAGTAGCAAAATAATTCTTTTCATTACTATAAATGAGAGGCTGTATAAAGTGCAGCCTCATCATATGCTAGTTAACTAGCGTATGTTATCTAAGGAGGAAATTAAAGTGGCTGAAATCAAAGTGCCTGAATTAGCAGAATCAATTACAGAGGGTACAATCGCTCAGTGGGTTAAAAAAGTTGGAGATCGCGTAGAAAAAGGCGAATTCATCGTAGAATTAGAAACAGATAAAGTAAATGCTGAAATCATTTCTGAAGAAGCAGGTATTTTAACTCAAATTACAGCTGAAGAAGGCGACACTGTTCTTGTAGGACAAGTAATTGCAATCGTAGAAGCTGGCGAAGGCGCAGCACCTGCACCTGTAGCAGCACCTGTTGTAGCGGCTCCAGCAGCACCTGTAGTTGAAGCACCAAAAGCAGCAGCACCTGCACCAGTAGTCGTTCAAGAAACATCAGGTGAGCGCGTTGTGGCTTCACCTGCAGCACGTAAATTAGCACGTGAAAAAGGAATTGATCTTGCAGCAATTTCTCCAGTAGATCCACAAGGTCGTGTACGTGTACAAGACGTATCAGCTCACGGAACTGCACCAGTAGCAGCAACACCAGTAGCAGCAGTAGTAACTGGCGCTCCAATGGTTTTTGCTCCAGCAGCAGATTCTGACCGCGTTACAGTTGAAAAAATGTCTCGTCGTCGTCAAACAATTGCAAAACGTCTTTTAGAAGTTAAACAATCGACAGCGATGTTAACTACGTTCAACGAAATCGACATGACGAACCTTATGGCATTACGTAAACGCAAACAAGATGAGTTCGTGAAAGCAAATGACATCAAATTAGGTTTCATGTCATTCTTCACAAAAGCGGTTGTTGCAGCGCTTAAAAAGTATCCATATGTTAACGCAACAATTTCAGGTGACGAAATTCACTTAAACAACTTCTTCGATATCGGTATTGCCGTATCTACTGAAGAAGGTTTAGTAGTACCAGTTGTACGTGATGCTAACGCTAAAAACTTTGCGGCTATTGAAAAATCAATCGCTGAGTTAGCTGGTAAAGCACGCGACAAAAAATTAGGCTTAAACGACATGGCTGGTGGTTCATTTACAATCACTAACGGTGGTGTATTCGGTTCATTAATGTCTACACCAATCATGAACGGTACACAAGCTGGTATCCTAGGAATGCACTCAATCGTTAACCGCCCAGTAGCAGTTAATGGTGAAGTAGCAATCCGTCCAATGATGTACGTAGCACTTTCTTATGACCACCGTATTATCGATGGTAAAGATTCTGTTGGTTTCTTAAAAATGGTTAAAGAATTAATCGAAAACCCAGAAGATTTATTATTAAATTCTTAATAGAGTAACCCTTCAATCCGCGGTAGTTTTATTCTCCCGCGGATTTTTTTGTTTATCTGCAAGACGTTATTAACTGTTGTTCTAGTTGTAATTTTATGAAAGAAAAGCTTGTCTGAAATGGATTTTTCAGGCAGGTTTTTTT
>JAZLIT010000066.1:0-6566 GCA_045617525.1 Solibacillus sp.
ATAGTTCCCAAAGCGGTGTTTGGGAACATTAAGTGCTTAATGATGTAAATCTCATAAATCCGTTGAAACACCTATATATATATTTTAAGATAAATTACCTATTGCCCTTAAAAAAAATAAGTCAATTTATTAAATCATATTTCACTTCTTCAAATTCTTCACGAGCCTGTTTTCGAGTTTTTGTCTTGTCTGTTTCATAGAAAATGATGAGCATCCGAAGAATCGAAGTCATAAGAGAATGGTCTTCATCTGTCACAAAACCCCACTCAGGTGCTTTTACAAGTTGTTTAATAAGCCAAAGATGTGCAACTGTTGACTATCCTTCTGTTATTCCTCTTCTGTTCAATCCAAACGATAGAATCTTCGTCCTCTAAAAGATTAAGAAGAAATAAATTAACTACTTCATTTTTAATCAGAGGCTTCTGTAGCGGCAAGCTCCGAATTATAAACTAAGGTAGGCAATAAAAATTGATTGATTGCGAGAGATGCTGCGCCAATTAAGATGGCGTTATCTTGTAATGTAGAAAATTCTATGGCCACATCCTCATTAAAAAACGCTGTTGATTTTTCATTTACATAGTTTTTAATTTTCTCTTCTAGCTGCTGTTTTAGGAGCGTGATGCGGTTACCGATAATGATTTTGGATGGATTAAATGTATAAATTAGATTCATTAAGCCAACGCCAATATATTGGCTCATTTCAGTGAAAAGATAATCGAGCTTGTTTTGATCTGTTTTCATGTTCAAAATTTTTTCTATAGTTAGGTCTTCTATAGAAAATCGAGACTCAAATTCTTGAATAAGTGCATATTCTGATGCATAGGCTTCCCAACAACCAACACGCCCACAACGACATTTTTTACCGTCCATTTGAATGATCATATGACCGCTTTCCCCTGAATAGCCTTGTTCGCCTAAAATTAATTCTCCATTGACGATAATGCCAACCCCAATCCCGTAGCCGATACTGACAAATAATAAATGCTGATGTTGCTGATTATACGTATAAGAAAATTCTGCAAAAGCACCGGCATTTGCTTCGTTCGTAACGATTACTGGATAGTTGATATAAGGGGCTAACATCTCAATTAAATCCACATTCCGCCATTGTAAGTTGGGTGCGTATAAAATGATCCCATCCGTACTAATAATTCCTGGTACGGCAATACCTAACCCGATGATATGATAGGGGCTTGTTGGAACATGCTTTTCTAAAAGCTTGATTAGCGACACAATCTTTTCAAAATAATGATGAAGTGTAGTGTCTTGAATAAACTCTTTCTCGTTCCAAATAATATCTCCATTTAAGTTTGTAATTACACCGCTTAAATAGTTAACGCCAATATCCACACTTAAGGCAAAGCCAGCTTGTTCGTTCATTTTTAATAAACCTGATCTACGTCCACCTGTAGACTGCTCTTTACCCGCCTCCATAATTAACTGTTCCTCTAATAATTCATTTACTAAATTTGCTACCGTTGCTTTTTTTAAATATGTATTTTCAATAATATTATTGCGAGAGAGGTTAGGTTTTAAAAATATTTGTTGAAGGATAATTTCTTTATTTAGTTTTTTGCCTATTTGCTGATTCCAAGACATCCTATCCCTCCTACGTTATCAGAACCATTATAGAGGTAATTGGTGTATTTTGTATACTATGTAAAAAAACTTTATTTATTGGATAGACAAAGTTGAAATGACATGCTATCCTTTTTAGTAATTACATTATTATCCAAAAGAGGGGGTATTTCACGATTGAATGTAAGGGCTTTCATTTTGTGCCAGTGATTCAAGAATAATAAATAAATTAATGAGGAGAGTATACTATGACTTATTTTTCAAACATCACAAAGATTCAATATGAAGGTCCACAATCGACAAATGGACTGGCCTTTAAATATTACAACCCACTAGAAAAAGTGGGAGATAAAACAATGGAAGAAATTTTACGTTTTGGCGTAGCATACTGGCATACATTTACGTATGACGGCACAGATCCGTTTGGTGCTGGGAACATGCAACGTTCATGGAACAGCTACAGTGGTATGGATTTAGCAAAAGCACGTGTCGAAGCTTCATTCGAATTTTACGAAAAATTAAACGTGCCATTTTTCTGCTTCCATGACGTAGACGTGGCTCCAGAGGGTGCAACTTTAGCAGAAACAAATAAAAACTTAGATATCATTGTGGATGAAATCGAAAAACAGATGAAAACATCGAAAACAAGGCTACTATGGAATACCGCTAATATGTTCTCAAACCCACGCTTCGTACATGGTGCAGCCACTTCACCTAACGCAGACGTATTTGCATACTCTGCTGCAAAGGTGAAAAAGGGCTTAGAAGTAGCCAAACGGTTAAACGCAGAAAACTATGTGTTCTGGGGTGGTCGAGAGGGGTACGAAACATTATTAAACACAAACATGAAGCTAGAGCAAGATAATCTTGCACGCTTCTTCCATATGGCGGTAGATTACGCAAAAGAAATTGGCTATGAAGGACAGTTCTTAATCGAGCCAAAACCGAAAGAGCCAACTAAACATCAATATGACTTCGACGTTGCAACAGGTATTGGCTTCTTGCGGACGTACGGCTTAGAGGACAAATTCAAATTTAACATTGAAGCAAACCATGCGACATTAGCAGGTCACACATTCGAGCACGAGCTACATACCGCTCGTATTAACGGCATGTTAGGTTCAGTGGATGCGAACCAAGGGGACACATTACTTGGCTGGGATACTGACGAATTCCCAACAGACCTTTATACAAATACGTTAGCAATGTATGAAATCCTGAAAAACGGTGGACTTGGAAAAGGTGGCTTAAACTTCGATGCGAAAGTACGTCGTGGCTCATTTGAACAAGATGACCTATTCTACGCCCACATCGCTGGGATGGATTCATTTGCAATCGGCTTAAAGGTTGCGCACCAATTACTGGAAGACCGTGTATTAGAAGACTTCGTTGATAACCGTTATGAAAGCTATCAATCAGGCATCGGGCAAAAAATCGTGACAGGTGCAACAAACTTCAAGGAGCTTGAGAAATACGCACTTGGCTTAACAGACCCTCAAAATACATCGGGTCGAACAGAAAAGTTGAGAATGATCATCAATCAATATTTATTAAATACTTTAAAGTAATTAAGGACCTTTGTACAAGGGCTGTCTTATAAGGGGGTTTCCTTGTAAGGCAGCTATTTTAGTTTCGTGTATCTATATTATTTGGGGGCGAGAAAGTATGCAGTATGTTTTAGGTATTGATTTAGGCACGAGTGCGGTGAAAACTTGTTTAATGAATGCACAAGGAAGCTTGATAGATGAGTCTTCTTTTGAATATAAGTTATACCATGAAAAGCCTGGGTATTCTGAGCAAAATCCAGCAGATTGGACCTGGGGTGTAGAGCATACCATCAAAGAAATAGTGGGACGTTTCACAGGGGATGTGTCGCAAATTGTGGGCATTAGCTATTCAGGCCAAATGCACGGACTTGTGATGGTAGATGATAAAGGTGATGTACTTCGCCCAGCAATTTTATGGAATGACACAAGAACAACAGATCAATGCCGTGAAATCGTGGAATTAGTGGGTCAGGAAAAATTGGTAAGCATCACCAAAAACCCAGCATTAGAGGGCTTTACGCTACCGAAGTTACTTTGGGTAAAAACGCATGAGCCTGAAATTTATAATCAACTAAAACACTTCCTATTGCCGAAAGATTACGTGCGTTACGTAATGACAGGCGCTTTACATTTAGAGCGTTCCGATGCAGCAGGCACACTACTATTAGATGTAGAAAAAGGTGTATGGAGTGAAGAAGTGGCAACAGCAGTAGGGATCGATTTAGCCATTTGTCCACCATTAATTGATGCAACGACAGAAGTGGGAACGATTTCTCAAGCATTTGCAGCGCGTTCGGGTTTAAGTGCACAAACCAAAGTGTACGGCGGTGGTGCGGATAATGCATGTGGGGCTGTAGGTTCAGGCATCGTAACAGAAGGGAAATCGATGGTAAGTATAGGCACATCCGGCGTGTTATTAGCGTATGAAGGTGACGCTAATAAGAATTTCGAAGGGAAGGTTCATTACTTTAATCACGCTGTTTCTAATGCTTACTATACAATGGGCGTTACATTATCTGCGGGGCATTCATTAAGCTGGTTTAAAAAAACCTTTGCACCGGATGAATCATTTAATGAAATGGTGGATAGAACAATCGCAATAAAGCCAGGCAGTAATGGCTTATTGTATACACCATATTTAGTAGGTGAGAGGACACCCCATGCAGATAGCCATATTCGAGCGAGCTTTATTGGAATGGACGCATCGCACACAAAAGCCCATTTTACGAAAGCCGTTATGGAGGGCATTACGTTTTCATTACGTGATACGCTAGAAATTTTTAGGGCCTCTGGTAAGCAAATTGATGAAATGATTTCAATTGGTGGTGGAGCAAAAAATCCACTATGGCTTCAAATGCAGGCGGATATTTTCAACACCAAAATTTATAAGCTAGTTAGTGAGCAAGGACCTAGTATCGGAGCTTGTATGATTGCCTTAGTAGGGGCGGGACTTGTGGAAAGCTTTGACGAGGCAATTACAAAATGTGTGCATGTAGCACAATGCTATACACCGAATGCTGAAAATGTGGCGAAGTATAACGAAGTATATAAAATTTATCAAAATGTATATGCACAAACAAAATCATTAAACGATGCATTACAAACGATTCGTTAAGGAGGCAGTAACATGAGAAAAGTAAAGTGGGGAATTTTAAGTACAGCGAATATTGCAGTCACACAATTAGTGCCAGCCGCCCAGCGCGCATTTAATGCAGAAGTAGTGGCAATTGCAAGTCGTGGTCCAAAGGTTCATGAGGTGGCGCAAGCTTTACAAATCGAAAAAGCATATGAAAGCTATGAGGAACTGCTAGAGGATGAACAAGTTGAAGTCATTTATATTCCGCTGCCAAATAACTTACATAAAGAATGGGCCATGAAGGCGGCTAGAGCTGGAAAGCATGTTCTTTGCGAAAAGCCTGTTGTTTTAGCTACAGAAGATTTAGAAGAAATTTTGCAGCACTTCGAAAAGCACGGCAAACTATTTATGGAGGCGTTCATGTATCAATTTCATCCACAGCATAGACGTGTGAAGGAAATTGTCGAATCAGGTGAAATCGGTGAAGTGAAGCTTTATAAATCTAGTCATTCTTTCTTCTTTGAAAATCGGGAAGGGGATATTCGTATGGACAAGGAAAAGGGTGGCGGCGCGCTTTGGGATGTTGGATGCTATTCACTACATGCTATGCAATACCATTTAGGTGCTCATGTGAAATCGATGAATTTTCAGGCCATCATAGATCCACAATCAAATGTCGATGTGAGTGCATTCGGCATCATTCAACACGAAAATAATGTGACGGCAATTATTGACTGTAGCTTTGATACCGTTGGACGAAATGAATATGAGCTAGTTGGAACAAAAGGTAGAATTAAAGTGAAACACGCATTTCGTCCAGATACATTTAGTGGAGATGCACAGTTGGTTGTGACTACACCGATGCAAGAAAGAATCGAGTATATTCAAGGGGATATTTACAAACTAGAGGTGGAATATTTCTCGAATCTTGTATTAGAAGGCGGAAGTTTAAAAACGCAACATATGTATTCCTACAATACAACGAACCTATTAGTACAAGCCTATGCGAGCTTAAAGGGAGTATAAATAATGGAGCGAATTAGTCAAATTAATTATGGGGAAGTGTCGGGCAAAACCATTGTGGAAACAACGATGCGTAATGGAAACGGTATGACCGTATCTAGCTGTACTTATGGCGCAACGATCACAAAACTTCTAGTACCCGATCGACAGGGGGAATTTGAAAATATTGTGTGTAGTTTTCCTTCTGTAGAAGGTTACCGCAATAATCCACAATTTTTTGGCGCAACCATTGGGCCATTTGCAGGTAGGCTAGAAAATGCTGAAATACAAATGGGGGACATTGACTATAAAGTTCAGCCCAACGAGGGGGCACATTTATTGCATGGGGGAGATCAAGGCTTTCATCAAGTAATTTGGAACGTATCAACTACGCAAACAAGTGATGCTTCTTCTACGCAATATAAATGTGTTTTTAATAGCGATTATCCGGGTGAAATAACGATGACGGTTACAATGACATTAAATGACGACAATGAGCTTAGCATTTCTTATGTTGGGACATCCACAGAGGATACGCTATTAAATTGCACAAATCATACGTATTTTAATTTATCGGGTAATCTAAAACGCACCGTACATGAACATCAATTGACACTACCAGCCCCTTTTTATATTCCAATTACGAAACAAGGCTTACCGATGGGACAATATGAGGCAGTCCCTGGCACATTGTTTGATTTTAGGGAAGGTAAACTATTAAGAAATGTAATAGGAGCGAAGAATGGGCAAATCGATTATGCAAGCGGAGGCTTAGATCATCCATTTATAGTAAACGGGCAGCCAATAGAACTTTATGATGCAGAAAGCGGACGTAAGATGGTGATTCTATTGGAAGACCAAGC
>JAZLIT010000067.1:0-3946 GCA_045617525.1 Solibacillus sp.
CTTGTCACTTCCTTTTGTTGGTTGATGTTGTGTAGTAACTACATCAATACCCAATTTAGAGGGGTGGTAAGCTTTTTTTGTTTAAATGCATAGTTATCAAGGGTTTATTAGCGATTTAGAATATATTTTTTGACAATACGAAGTAAAACGAGGGAGGTGTAATATGCCTTACGTTCACGAGTTTGGAATAGTTGCTTGTATAGAAAAAGATAAAGAATATATTCATTATGAACCTGAAAAATATGATTGCATAATTGTGGATGGTGATCTCCTTGATGAACTAATGTCTAAGGATTTTGGTGAAAAAATGCATCAGTTAGATACATTCGCACATAACACAAATAGACCTTATAAAAACCTTGCCTATTTTGGTATAACATTGATACCACCGAGTTCTCATAAACAGTTTTTACATATTGTTAGTGAAGCAAACGACGAATACAAATCAGAAGAACTAGAAGAATTGATGAAAAAAATAACCGAGGCAATAAAAGGAGATAAATGGATGATTCACTTTGGTGTATAACTTTGTTAATAAATACTCAATGTGCAACATACACCCATTATTCAAAAAACGTTCCCAAATGGAAGTTTGGCTTTGTTTTTAAAAATAGTTTCTTTATAAAAATCTTTATGTTACTATCTAATTGGAATATTTGTAAATATTAGGAATTTATATTTTATAATATTCTAATATAAAAATAGTAAAGGAGAGATTGAAATGAAATTATTTAAAAAAGGAATTTTATTAAAGCTTGTTGTTATTTTCACACTAGGTTTAACTCAATTTTCTTTAGCAAGTAACACCTATGCTGAATCAAACGAAAAAACATTTGAACAAACTCTCATCATTGATGGAACATCTGATTTTTCTGGTACAATATATTTCCCTGAAGATATAACTTTAGAAAATGAAAGTCTAGTAGATGGAAGTCTAGTAGACGAAAATCCAACACAGCCTATAAAAGCTTTATCTTCTAATTTTGTAACATTTAATGCTACTATTACTGATACTAATGTAAAAGTAAAAGTAGTTAATAGCGGTAATGATCCTTTAGACAAAGTAACAGTTAAAGTTTCTGCTACTGGATATAGTGAACAAGCACAAAGTGCAACTAGAGTGTATCCGATTGTAGCAAAAACATTTACTTTTGATATTTTAGAAATATCCACATCTATGAAATATTATGTGACTGTTACAGTAACTGAAGGTGGTCTAACTCAATCTTCTTCTTCTGGTGAAATAGATAAAAGTTATACTGAAAGCCAATTATCTGAATGGCATCCAGGAACTTATGGCACTAGAGCTAAAAGTGTAAATTACCATTTTGGTAAACATAAAAATGAAGTTGGAGCGAAAACTGTAACACAATATCTAAGATCAGCCTCGCAAACTCATGATATAATAAAAGGTTTTACCGAATCAAATAGCCTGTGGACAGTAACTCAAACAGGCGCACAAGGTAATTATGTAGCTCAAAGAAAATATAAGAATAAAATTACTGGTATATATATTACAGTAACAGATACTGCTACTACAAAAATATTAAGTCACGGCAATTAAATGCCCATGTTATTACCTAGACATTTTTGGTTTGAACAATTACGACTTTTTTACTGGAGAAAAAAATTTTAGATATCAATTTTAACGAAATATTTAAATCTCACTAGCAGTAAAAGTAAGATGTACCCTATACGATAGACACTTTGAAAAAAGACTATCGTATAGGGTATTTTTCTTTATAATGGCGTACAGACAGCAAAACGGAAAAATTGTACGCTAAGAGCGAAAGCCTTGATATAACAGGGGTGTACCAGTAACGGTCGTTTATGGTGCTTTATCAAATGACAATTCATATCCCTCTAAAACTAGCTCATTTATAGCACCAAAACTCATTCCCATAAATAAAGCCCCATAGATTAGGACTATATCCGTTTTTGGTAGCGTCTTAGCGTACACCAAAAATGAAATTTTCTGAATAAAAATTGCTTAACGTACAAAATTTCCGAAATGTTGGCTAGACCCCATGACGATTGGGTTGAACCAAAAGAATTCGAAGAGCAGATAGTTGATTTTATAAAAAATGGCGTAGTATACGAAAAAGCAACTACTTATAGATTACCAGACTAACAGAGTGCTTTAGTGCCACTAAGACTTATAATATATACAAAATAAATCAAAATAACGTTCCCAAACAAAAGTTTGGGAAGATGCCAAAAAGACACAAACACTGTCAAATCAGCATTTGTGTCTTTTCTATGGAACATTGTTTATACGCTGTTTTATGCACGTTTCTACGAAGGCAGTCCCAGCAACGGTTGAAGTATATTTTAGGGCGTGTTACATCAGTGGCGATGTTGTATAAAATCCTGCATATTCTTAGCGTTGTAAATCCCCTCGAACAGACTTCCTTTTTAAGCGATTCTTCTTATTTTCCATAAAAAGTACAATGTAGGAATGATTAAAATAGCAGACGTAATAATTCCGCCTTGAACCGATGTATAAAGTGCAATCATTCCAACTAATGGACCACCAGCTACTTGTCCAAACGCATCAAGCTGACCGTACATCGAAAGTGTAGTTGCTCGCCCTTGTGACTGTAATTGTTTATTGGTCATAATACTCATTAACGGTGAGTTTACTGCTCGAAGTGAGGCAATTACCCAATATAGTATAGCTGCTAGTAAGAATTCTTCACTAGTTGCAAAGAATAGCATCGCGATAACAAGTAAACTATTAAGGGAAACTAAAACCAATGCAAAGCGTTCTTTCACAAAGGTTTCGACTAATTTTAGCAAGCCAATGTTTAGTAAAAAGGCAATTGCATAAAAAGCACCGAACCAATATATTGCATCTTCTTCATTCATTTGAAAACCTTCAATGAAATGAGCACCCCAAAGTCGATCAAAGCCTTCACTAGCCAAACCTGTAAATAACGTAATCGCAGCAAGACCAAATAAAATGGTATTCCCATTTATTTGAGTAAGACCACTCTTAATTGCTATATGCATTTGGTGAAAACTTGTAGTCTCTTCACGGGCAATACTTACAAATTTCGTTTCAGGTACAATTCTTGATGAGATAATCGCAATTAAAACCAGCAAACCGCCTGCAATTAAAATGGCAATTTGCACAGTGAAAATTAAAGCTAAAAGTACACTGACAATAATTCCAAAGAAGCTGGCTAGTGAGCTATACCTAGCCCCTTTTAAAAAAACATCATCTAATTCATTATTTTCTAATTCATCTGCAATCCATGCCGTTTCTGCACCACTAATAAACGTCCACCCAATGCCCCAAAAAAGCGCACCAACTGCAATCGCCCAAAAATCTGGAAAGCTTCCTTCTAGTAGATGTGCTGCACCGATAATGAAAGTCCCAATAACAAGTGACCTTTTCCGTCCGAATAAATCAGCTACTAATCCTGTTGGTATTTCAAAAAATAGGATAGCTAATTCCATAATTGTTCCAATCAGTACTAACTGTAGCGGGTTTAAACCCACTTGAGAAACATAATAAATTGCATTTAGCGTAAATACGATCTGAATACAAAATGAGCGAGAACTCGTTAAAAAATAATAAATGCTTTTAATTTTCAATTTGTTGCCCTCCGAATTTTTTGAGTAAATTGTAGACCTCAAATCGGAGAATAAGTGACAATATTAAATTAAACCAACATACCCTCCGATTCGTTTGTGATAGTTAAAGTAATGGCTAACATATTCCTCTCTCCTTTAAATTTGATTATTTAAGTATATAATAAAAATCACTAGCGTCGCATTAAAATAATTTATTACTAAATAAAAAACTGAATTTTCTGTAATATAATTTATGCATAAAAAAATCCTTTATAATGGTAGGGCGGTAGTAAACCATCCGAATCCAAAATAAAGGACAATCGCATGGATAAGTTTACACGAAAAACATCATTTGAACAATGGTTTT
>JAZLIT010000068.1:0-7612 GCA_045617525.1 Solibacillus sp.
CCTAAAATGCTGGAGGGAAACGAATGAAAGAAGTTATCTATTTTCTTATGAAGGCATGGTTGAAAAGTAAATATCTTTTATTACTCCTTGCTGCGATGGGTCTACTTGTTGTAACGCTGTTCTTCATTAATAGTTCGCAAGCAGGTAAAACGCAACAAGAATTACAGGAGACCTTTAATAACCGAAAAGAGACGGTACAGCTTTTAATCAATAGTACGTTAACGAAAGAGCGTATTATTGGTCTCACATCAGAAGAACAGCAATCATTAAAGAGCCTATTATTAAAGGAACAATATGTAAAAGAGATATTAAACAAATTAAATGACGGGAATTTACACATTTCAGCCGAACAGATTGGCTATATAAATGAATACGAAAAATATATCGCCGTGAAGCCGATTCCTTATCTCAATGAAAGTCTATTAAAGGTGGATGAACGTAAAGCACAAATGCTTCTCGAACAGCAATTAGCGTATTCAGAACAAATCACGCCATTTAAAACGGCCTTATTTTCAAAGCAATTAATGCAAATTTTATTCAGCCCAATTACTGCATTTTTCCTGTTACTAATTTTTTGCTACCGATATATGACGGATAGAGAAAATCGGATTTTTGATTTTTTTAAAATAAATTCATTGTCTAATGGAGCTATTTACTATGGCTACCTAGCTCCATTATTACTAGTAGTCCTTTTTTACACAGTACTAGCAACCTTCTTATCGTTGCTGCCACCATTATTAACTGGCAATATCAATACTATTTTTTATCCAATGGAAATAGCGGTCAATTCTGAAATCGTGTTGGTACCTGTATGGAAGTGGCTCGTATTTCTGCCGATTGGCTGGGGAATTTTTATCGGATTGTTATTACTTTTACTGATTTGCTTATTCAAGCAGCGTGCTACTTTAGGCGTCCTATTTTCGGTAATTAGTTTACCTGTTATCGCTTTTTACATGACTTCATTAAAAGCTGGGTTTCACATGGCTAATCCGATTCACTTGATTTTCTCCTATGATACACATCTATTAGCCACAGATCGTTTTGTAGGGTATTTGTTTACCATGCTCGTGCTATTTATTATAGGTCTCGTCGTTTCCTATATTGTCATTAGAATGAAAAATGTTCATGTTCAATTGCCAGAACTTCAGACAACGAAAAAACAGTATCAATCGATGGGGAAATTAAAGCTTTTGCATTTTGAGCATGTCAAAAAGAAACGTAAAGGGCATATCTTACTGACTTTGATACTACTATTCTTAAGTTTGGGTGGTACAGTAGTTGTCGTCAATCAGCAGTACCTGAGCATTCCTATGCTTGCACTAAAAGCAATTGAAAATGATCAAAATTCGACAATTGAATTGCGAACACATTGGGAACTACTTGCAGATAAATTTGAACTAGAAAAAGAACTGCAACGATTAAATGATGGGACAGAAATTGATGACGGTAATCTTCATGCAAATAATATCAAACATTTGGACTATCGGTATGCATTATTAGAAAGCTTAAAGGATGAAATTCATTCAAAGGATTTTTCTGAAACCTATAGAAAAGCAATGCAGTCACTTGATTCCGGCTCATACAAGGATATGAAAGATACACCTTGGACTGTTACTTTAATGGCATCTGAAGAGCAACAAAATCTCTTAAATGGTAAAGGGATCACACCATGGTCGTTTGGGCATAATTGGATTTCTAATTTTGATGACCCGAGTCAGGCCATTAATAACGAGCATTATGAAATATTACAGCAGATTGAAGAACGCAATACGAAATATGACAACAGTAGCTTATTTACGATTTTCAAATTTTTAGATTGGAACGTAATGCTTTTTGTCTTATTATTCTTCGTTTTACTACTTTGGACAACAATTTCTGAGGAGCGTAGTCCAACGTCAACGATTAATTTTTTAGTGACGAAGCCTATTCGCTTTCAATCTATTTATTGTACGAAATGGGCCTATAATCTTATAATTTCCTATAGTTTACTACTTATAAGTGGCGGGCTTATATTCTTTATTGCGACCCTGATAGGCGGCTTAGGTGAAGCGCGGTATCCAATATTAATTTATGCTACGGATAGAATAGAGGAACACTTTTTCTTTTCAAATGCGAACAATGCTTATTTTTATTTTGAAAATTTAGCCACGTTAATTGTTAAAAGTGGGATTCTAATTTTTGCTCAAATATTCTTTTTGAATAGCTTATTTAGTTTTATTGGGAAGTTGATGAAAAATCATTATGCAGTCATTGTTGTAACGTGCATCGTTGTCATGACTGGCTATTCTTTTGGCAATTACTATATTGACTTGGCGAGCAGTGTTTATAATCCATTTATTTATTTTGATACATGGAATATTGTTGATGGATGGAAATCGATCGAAGCGAGTAACAGGAACGTAAATTTCCTAAATGGCGTAATCATTTTATTCATTAGCGGTAGCCTATTGTTCTGTTTAGGACTTTTAAGTAAAAGGAAGGTGTCACGATAATGGTATTACAAGTCAATCAACTAAATAAAACGTATAAAAATAAAGTAGTGCTGCAAAATATTTCTTTTTCAATTGGAGAGGGAGAACTGATAGGGCTTGTCGGGCCAAATGGTGCAGGGAAATCTACGTTAATGCGTTCTATACTCGGGTTAGAAGAACTTAAAAGTGGTACGATTCAAATTAATACGGTTTCTCATAGCGACCCTGAATTTTTTAAATATATTTCTTTTTTGCCAAGTGATAACTACTTATATATGGAGTTAACAGGATATGATCATCTGTCCTTTGTTGCGAATATATATCAGATTGCACCTCAAGAAATGGAAGATGTGATTGATGTCATCGGGATTCGCTCGTATGTCAATCAGCCCGTTAAGTCCTATTCTTACGGCATGCGCCAACATTTACTCATTGCGTTAAGTATACTTACAAAGCCGCTTATTATATTAATGGATGAGCCGTTTAATGGCCTTGATCCAACTAGCACCATTGAATTAAAGCAATTAATTCGCAAGCTCCATGCACAGGGGATGAGCATTGTCGTTTCAACACATAACTTAGATATACTAGAGGATTTAACTGATACGATTTGGTTTATTAAAGATGGAAAGCTATTCACAAATACGCTTGTAGCAACAAAAGACGTTTCATATGAAATTAAGTGCATTTATAATGGTGATTTAGCGCAGTTAATGAAAGACAGTCACTTGCCTTTTGAACGAAATGAACATGGGCTCGTAACAGATGCAGCCTATGCGATTGAAACCTATCTTCAGTGGTTATTAAAACATAATGTACACATTCAATCGGTGAATCCAGTGAAACGAAATTTAGAGGAATTATATCGAGAATTTTATGATGTGTAGGTTGTAGTGATTAGAGAGATGACATGCAGGCATTTCCACAGCAATACGTTTATTCTCGCTTGATAAAGATGAGTAAAAAAGCCCCATTCAATTGAATGGGGCTTTTGATTCTCT
Source organism: Solibacillus sp. (assembly GCA_045617525.1). GTDB lineage: Bacteria > Bacillota > Bacilli > Bacillales_A > Planococcaceae > JAZLIT01. Next base: position 3,473 of record JAZLIT010000068.1, read on the forward strand.
AACTTAATAATTTATACAAATCTTTTTTGTACACGCCCAAAATAAATAGCGGAAAGTAATAAAATTAACCCCGAAGAGATAAAAAGCCACTGAACAGAAAAAGTATTTGCTAAAGCCCCTGCAAGTAATATAGATAAACCAAATAATAAAGATGTTAATACCCCTTGGGCACTATAAACTTTAATGAGTTGTTCATCCGTTGCTTTTAATTGTAGCCATGTACCCAGTAGCATGCCTTTGAATTGGTCAAAAACGCCAAAAAATAGACTTAATATTAGTGCTATGATCGCAACTTGATTTAATCCAAACGATAAGATTACAACAGCAACAGCAACTGATGAAATCAAAACGATTTTTTTAATATTCCTCTCAAAAAACCGATCAAATTTCGTGAAAATAAAACCACCTATAATCAATCCAATGAAGAAGGATGTATTAATATAACCCCACCATGCCTCGGAAACTTGGAGTACATCCGCCACAAAAAGATACATAATGGCGGCAACCCAAACGACATTTGCTATGGATTCGAGGATAATCATTACATGAATCGTACGGAAGGAATGATTATCCCAAATAAGTTTAAAGCCCTCTGTTAATTCTTGTTTTTTAGCAACATTTAATTTTCTTTCGAATGGTGTATTGTCTGTAATGAACAAAATAAAAAATGTAGAGAGAATAAAAAGGATTAATGTCATCCAAATCACTATTCCGCCACTAGTTGCTGCCACAAGTATCCCGCCAAGTGCCCAACCACCAAGCCGTGTAGATTCATCAATCATTGAGAAAATTCCATTCGCACGTAGAAGCTGTGCCTTTTCAACGATTCGAGGAATAAGCGCAGTACTAGCTGGTTGTGCAAACCCATCTAAAAAAGCGACTGTAAAAATGATTATGAACATAAAGGTTAATGACAGTGTGTAAAGTGAACCTACTGCCAAAATCAACAATAAAATCGTTTTTAATGCTTGAGAAATAACAAGTAATTGTTTTAAACGGTAACGATTAAACAGTAGAGGCGCAAAACTGCTACTAATCATGCGACCGGCCATATTTAAAAATGGTAATAGTGCCATATAGAATGGCGATTCACTTGCTTGATATAAAATAGAAATTAACCCAACGATATAAAAAACGTCACCTAAGTTGGCAAATAATTGACTGATCCATAAATAATGGAACGATTTTTTCATCTTCACTACCCTTTCTTGTTTTAAAAATTCAAAAGGTAGTTAAATTTACACACGTATCTCCTCCAGTTCACTAAGAAACACCACTAGCTAACATTTAAATAAAGATTAAAAAACGCACTACAATTGTATATTTTTGGTAGGAAGATGAAATATTAATTTTAATTATAACGTGAAAAGGATGTATTTAAAACAAGTTCTCAAAGCGGGATTTGGGAAGCCACGAATAAAGTTCAACTACACCCTATCTTGCCCATTACATTTCCTCCCCCCTTCATTTGAGTCGTGTGCTGTATTTTTTTCTTTCTAGTGACAATAAGGATTAGTAACACCACACAGAATAGAATAATATAGGACGTGAAAATAACACCTAGCCCTAGCCAAATACCATTTTCAAAAAGACTAAAAAATCCTGAAGGTGGAATTAGTTTGAATACTAATTTTAAAATGATAAGCCACAAAGCGATAACTGCAGCATCTTTAATATGTTTTCTCATGGATGAACCTCCTAATAATGTGAAGCTTTTCGGCTTTTATCTTCATTTGGTGAACAAGCTAGTGTGGGGAGGCATTTAACTTACTGTCTAGAACAAGTTTAGTATTCACCTACAAGATAAAAATTTTGAGCAAAAATAGCATAGAATAGCATAGAATAGCTGATTATGAATCAGTAGCTAGCTCATTATTTTATAATGAATAGATCTGGATGTTCTTTTAGCAATTTTGAAAGAAATAGTAGTTGAGGATAAGGTGTTAAAAATAAATCTCTATTTATATTTCCTTTTAATATCGCTTTTCCATTTTGTTTAATAAAATCATTTAAAGTAATTTTATTATTACAGATAAAATGAATATCTTCTGGAGTAAGTAGGAGAAGTCCATTAGTTTCCGAAGAGGGACTTGGTTCATTTTCAGAGTAGGAAAGATACATTATTGATAACGATTCCTGCTCATTTCCTTTAACTAAAATTGGAGCTACTTCCTCGTCTAACTGTATTATGGAAGGATTATTTCCCCACTCACTCATATGATAAGTTATTGAAGAATTTATTGGCGTTATTTTCATTGAAGCCTCTTCAAAAACTTCACGCCTAGCTGTCTCTAAAGCGGTTTCTTCAAATTCTTTATGCCCACCAAGTCTAACTACTCCAAGTTTATCTGCCTCTTCTGTAGGACCAACCTGAAAAATAAACAGCCCCCTATATAAAACGTAAGCACCCGAAGTTTTTACATCTTGATTAATATTAATTTCACTCACTCCCTCACTCCCTCACTCCCCTAATAATTTAATGTTTATTAACATGTCTGGTTGATTATGAATTCGCCATTCAATCGGCAGGTACATTGTTTGAGAATTGCTGAGTCAATAGTTTTACCACCGCCTATTTCATTGTTCGCGGACTCACCATTTCAGTTGAACTAAATAAGATTGAAATAGCAAAGATAAGGGTAAAGAATTTAATGTATTTTTTTTGTAAATTCCATGAAAATAAGATAGTCTTTAAAGTAGATATATTTTCTTTTATAGTGGAGGGATATTTATGAAAATTAACCTTAATAAATTATCTTTTATTTTAAGTTTCTGCTGCTTGATTCTACTTTTTTTTGGTAATATAATTAAAGAATTAGTGGGTATTCATCCTTTATATATTGTATTATCCTTGCTGGTAGTGACATTTTTTCTTGGTCTTTTAGGGGCTAAAGATATAGATGGTTTGAAAGCAACTACAAGGTTTGCTTTTACTATCATCATTACAATTACTCTATCTGGCATAATAACTTTTATATTAATAATTGGAGCTTTACTAAGTTAGTTTATACTTGTAGTCCAATTCTTTTATCTGGGCTTTTGTTGCAGCTCTTATCCAAAGATCATGTTTTATTAATCCGCACCAAAGCAGCTATTAGTTGAATTTCAGAGTATCTTAACATTTACTGCTCGACGTGATTGTTCTTTTAAATTTGGATTTTCTTTAAGGTCAAACGATACTTCGTCACCCTTAGTAAGTGATTTAAAACCATCTATTTGAATACTACTGAAGTGTACCCAAACGTCATCCTCACCTTCAATCGAAATCCATCCCCAACCATCTTCTTCGTGATAAATTTTACATACCCCTTTAATGTTATTTCCCATTATAAAACCTCCAATTGCATAAGTTGAAATCATTATATAGCTGTACCGTTAGCTCAAAAAGTATAAATGGCGACAAAAAGTATAAATGCTGCTGCAAGGATAGAAAGAATCGCACTTGTATTCCGTTTAGCTTTTAGTTCCATGCCCCCCGTAATCAAATAAAGTACACCTATAACCAAAAACAAATAAGGCATAATTCCAAAGCTTTCAGTAATTAGAACGTAACTTCCTAACACAATAACAATAACCGATAATAAAATTCTCAATAATTTAAGCATTTCATTCCCCCCACTTAATGCAGTATATATATTCTCGTTTAATCATATCACTTTAAACTAAATTGGGTATAAATGGTTTTTTATATTGATTACTATTTTAACTGTTCTATATTCTCTTGAATCATCATAAATTGAGAAAAATTCACTCAATCTTATAGTTGAGTTCTAAGGAGATTATAAAAATGTATGCCATTCATTATTTTGAAAAAAACATACCTGCATTAAGTCAATGTTCACACCGGATTCCGGAAGTCGACGAAAATATCAAAATCAAAGGCCGTAAAGGGAAAATTTTAAATGTCGTCCAAATTGCAGAAGACAAATATCATGTCCATGTGGAATTTGAAAAAATAGTTAAAAAGGAAACACTGCTAAAGGACAATAAAAGAAAGAAACTCTGATTAATAAGAGGAATGTTCACCGCGGTAAGTCAAGGTTGATCTCTATTTTGAGTTTGACGCTTCCTGCGGTGGCACGGCTCCAACTTATGGGTTGATGAAGCTGCAGCAGTATTTGGCACGGGTACTCGGAAACT
>JAZLIT010000069.1:0-3127 GCA_045617525.1 Solibacillus sp.
AAAATTCCATTTTAAAAGTGTTCAAATGCCATAAATGCCATTTTAAAAACGCTCAAATGCCATAAATGCCATTTTAAAAACGCTCAAATGCCGTAAATGCCATTTTAAAAACGCTCAAATGCCATAAATGCCATTTTAAAATGCTCAAATGCCATAAATGCCATTTTAAAATGCTCAAATGCCGTAAATGCCATTTTAAAAACGCTCAAATGCCATAAATGCCATTTTAAAATGCTCAAATGCCATAAATGCCATTTTAAAATGCTCAAATGCCATAAATGCCATAAATGCCATTTTAAAAACGCTCAAATGCCATAAATGTCAAAAATGTCATTCCAAATTCCGTTCAAATGACATAAATGTCAAAAATGTCATTCCGAATTCCGTTCAAATGACATAAATGTCAAAAATGTCATTTCAAATATCGCATTCATAATAACTGATTTAAGGGGTGTATTTGTAATATCAAAAAGAATGAAATTGAGTTTATGTTAGTAGAAATAGATAAAAGTTATAATTGGTATTCTATTTAATAGGTGGAGATTGAAAAAACGTATGTGTAGCATCGAAATTAATTAGCTGGGTATTGATTGTTAGATCGTAGCTAAGAAATCAATTGAAACGATATGGACAATTAGGAACCTTAATAAAAGGATTACTATATAGGTGAAGAAAGAGGCAAGGAAATGAATGCGAAAAGTAGCAAAAAACGAGTCCTCGGCCAACCATACAGAGTAGGGTAATCAGTAGGTGATTATTCCAATAAAATTGAAGCAAATTTCATGGCTCGATACGATACGAAATCAAGTATTTTTTTCGCGAATTTTTTAATTTATTAGGTAGGAGGGATGAGTTCGTAAGAGGCCATAAATAATTGCAAATATAGAGGGGCACACAAGAATTTTAGAACGCTTAAACGGCAAAAACTCGTGATACTGAATCATGAGTTTTTAAGCAATAAACTCGTGATACTTGCGAGATGATACAGAGTCATCTATTATATACAGCTCAAACACCTGTAAAACATGGATTTCCGCACCTCGCCCATACGCTACTAAATATAGGTTCATTCATGTAATTCTTGGGATCTGAGTAGTTCAATATTATGGTCGGAAAAACTATTTTAAGTATTATTTAGACCCGATGGTAAAGTGGCCTAAAATTGGATTTACCTTTCGAACAATAAAGAAGAATGGTAAACTATTTTGGGTTGGAAAATAATTAAATAACCAAACTTCGGGTACACCCTGTCGGCTTAAAAAATTGGTCTAATAATGCCATTTTTTAAGTCGGCTTTTTTTATGGAAAGGAGAGTAAAAATTGATAATAAAAAAGGGTTCTACGTCAAATGTTGGGGTGTACTAAAATTGGTCATTAAAATCAGTACATCCTTTCTCACGAAAGGCGTTGATTGGATGTCCAGATCCGTATACCTTGCATACGACATCATATGGTACTTGTTCATTAACCATGGAGCTGGCGAGAGATGACCGGAATGTATGGACACCATGCTTTTTACCCGAAATATTAATACTGGCTTTTCGGAAATATTTCGTTATAGCAAATCGAAAGGCTGAAGTCGTTATTCCCTAATAAGGAGCATTCTGTCAAGAAATATGCGGCATTATTATTAACTGTCGGACGTACATTTTTAATGTAATTCATAATAGCCTCTTTTATTTCTGGGAGTAGCGGTAATTCGCTTTCTTCCGTTGGGGAGAATACTCCCTTCCTTCGTTGCAGATTTAAAATTAAAAGAAGCAGCTTTAAATAAATTACACGAGCCTAATGAAAAGGAAATGAACGTTGGATATAAGGCTACAGTGGATATCCTTCAATTTTTGAATTCATTATAATCTGCTGAGAAATTAAACAAAGCTTTAATTAAAAGGTCTTTTGAATGATTTCAGCACATAATTGCGTTTATGTGTTTAAGAACATAAACGCAAGAACTGGCTTTTCTCTGTAAGTGAAGCAGGAGCTAAAGCCAATGCAATATGCTTAAGTTTAGCGGAAACGGCGAAAGCGAACGATATTGATTTTTATCAATACTTGGTGAAGCTGATGAGGGATCTAGCAAATCTAGCAATACATATGCAACCAGAAGCTTACATGCCTTGGTCAAAAAATAGCCAAGAAGCGTGTGTAAAATAGCCATTTATCCGAAAAAATAGGATAGATGGCCATTCGCCGTGCTACCGTAAAGGTACGCCTTTTTTATATTTCAGGCTTACACAACACCCAAAAGAACAATTTATATATATTGATGTACATTTTGCATGATAGCCATGTTCGTCTAGCCAGATACTTGTAATTGTTTAGATCTTTGAATTTGGCGTAGTATCATAATTCACAGTTGTATAGGGTAATGAGGGGCTAAGTTTCTAACAAACCATATTTGCACCAAAACCATAGAGACTCATCATTTTCATTCCTTTCAATAGTTGTTGTCGTAAACACTATTTGACTAGGTTTGAATCGTTGAGTCTCTTTTTAGTGTTGCACTTAAAATGTAAATTCAAGATTTATAAAATGGCTTTCCTGCTAGTTTATACAACTCCTAATATCCTCAGCAAATATCTTAGTTCCAGCAACACCCTTAACAAACTTTAAGTCCCCTTTAGCCGACCAATCAATTTCAGCCAAGTTTAATAGCTTATGAGCAATCTTTACTGAATCCGGCTGTTGTGACTTAACTAGATAATTTTTATTAATCAATTCATTTCCCACAATAGCTAACGCATTTAAACAAGTAATATGCGTTAAACGATAGTTCTTGTAATCATCCCATTCATCCGGTAGCAACTCTTTAATAAGATTGAAATAGAACATCGTAATATTTAAAACCTTCTCTTTCGGAAGCTTGGCCAATTCAGATTTTTTTGTCAGCAAATTAACAATTTGATAAAGATTTTGCAAAGTAATATGTTTTTCTTTCGTACGTCTACCAATTAGCGTTCCTTTACTGAAGAAAGGACTTTCTGGATTTAAGATAAGATTTGTGGCCACCCAACTGAAATCATCATTATCACGATTGAGATAACGACTCAACGATGTTCCGATACCTTTTGCCTTTGTATTTATAACGTCGAATAACTTAATTTCCTCATCTTCATCTAAATAATGA
>JAZLIT010000070.1:0-102027 GCA_045617525.1 Solibacillus sp.
GCAATCTACTTGAAAAGGAAGGTGTACTCGAATTGCAAAAATATAAGCTCAAGAAATCCCTGTTAAAAGCGGGTTATAAAGGTCTAATACCGAGCCCGCAAATACAACAATATTTTATCGGTCGAATTTGTGATAGTGAACGCACACCATTTCCACATGCGCAGTTATTGACCTATTTAAACTATGGCTATTTTCAGCAGCAAGATGGAATCAGCCAAATATCCCATGAATCTCTCAGGCGATTAAATTTCCCGCAAGAAGCCGCCCCCACATTGAGGACCCCCAAAAGAGCAATTCCATTAATTTATTTCTATCAATGTAATCGTTGTAAAACGACAAATGCTACACATTTTATTCGCTTCAATTGTGCTAAGTGTGAAAAGCAATGCCTCTATTGTAGGCATTGCATAAATATGGGGCGAATTGCGAGTTGCACGAAGTTACTTGCGTGGAGTGGCCCAGTACCGCGGCTGCTAAATACGAGCAAACATCAATTAACGTGGGGAGGCGAGCTGACAGCTTTGCAAAATCAGGCTTCAAAGGAATTAAGTGAAAGTCTGCTGCAGAAAAGAAGTCACCTTTTGCATGCTGTGTGCGGAGCGGGGAAGACGGAGTTATTATTTCGTCCGATTTATGAAGCACTCCAACGAGGTGAACGTGTTTGCATTGCGACTCCGAGAACAGATGTGGTGCTAGAGTTATTTCCGCGTTTAAAGCAGGCATTTGAAAATACGATGATGCACGCACTATACGGCGGTGCCAAAAATCCCCCACAATACGTTCAGTTAATTATTGCAACAACGCATCAGTTGTATCACTTTCAAAACGCCTTTGATCTAGTAATTGTGGATGAGGCAGATGCCTTTCCCTACACCTCAGACAAAACACTCCAGCAAGCAGTTCAAAAGGCAAAAAAACCGAATGCACCGATTGCATATGTGACTGCGACGCCGTCCCCGCATTTACTCGCAAAAGTTAAGGATGAAAACTTTGGCTATTCTTTCATTCCAAAACGATTCCATAACTTTCCTCTGCCTGTTCCAACATTTTCAGCGCTATGGAATTACGATAAGCAACTTCAAAAGGGGCGAATCCCGAAAAAACTTCAGATATGGATCGGGCAGTGTATTGAACAGGAAAAGCCCTTTCTTGTATTCTTTCCAACAATTGAGTTGATGGAGCGATCCCTTCCTCTGTTCCAATCAATTCACTCGAAAATTATTTCTGTTAATGCAGACGATCCGAACCGAAAGCAAAAGGTACTTCAGCTACGCGAAGAAAAAGTTCCGGGGCTCCTCACGACAACGATATTAGAGAGGGGCATCACGATAAAAAATGTACAGGTCGCTGTAATCGGGGCGGAAAGTAAAATTTTCAATGCAAGTGCGCTCATACAAATCGCGGGACGTGTTGGACGCAATAGCCAATTTCCAGACGGGGATATCCTTTTTTATCATCACGGAGTTACGGTTGGCATGGATGATGCACGCCGGCAAATAATAATGCTTAATGAGTCGGGGTTTCCTCGAGAAACGAGTGGGGAGGCAGAAGGATGAAATGGAATGCAGCGATTGAACAATTTTCGCACTGCCTATTATGTGGAGCGATGCTAGTACAACAGGCATCGTGGAAGCATCTGCTTGGCGTTCATTTTACGCAACCTTTTTGTAATCGTTGTGCTAAAAATTTCACCTTGCTTGACCGAGAAATTGATGGCGTTTATTGTATTTATGAATACAACCTAGCAATGCGTGACTTTATACAACGATTTAAATTTATGAATGATGTCTATTTGGCGCATGGTTTTAGGGCGGAAATTTCAAGTGTAATTAGGACAATGAAGAAAAAACACCAGGGAGAGAGTATTGTGATCCCGATTCCAATACATTCAGCTAATAAACGTTCCCGTACATTTGCGCAAGTTGATGAACTTTTAAACGCAGCTCAAATTCCTTTTGTGCAAACCTTGGAAAAATTGACGATAGAAAAACAGAGCACTAAATCTAGAAATGAACGTTTGGCGGTTGAAACATTATTTCGTCACATAGAAGAAGTTCAAAATTGGCGCATTATCCTATTTGATGATATAAAGACTACTGGTACAACAATGAAGTTAGCAAAGGAAGCTTTAATGCAAGCTGGTGCGCAGGAAGTAATTTGCGTGGCCTTAGCAGCTAGGAGTCAATTTGATTAGCTATAATTCCCGTCAAATGGCCTAAAGTGTTCGTAGAAAATGTGACAATCAACAAGTATTTACAATAATCATGTATACTAATTTGCAATAAGAATGGTACGGAGGGATAGTATGGGAGAATTAATGACTTGTCCAATGTGTGATGCTTTTTTCAATTATACGGGATTAAGAGAGGTTTGCCCCAATTGTGCGCAGAAGGAAGAAGATATGTATCAAATCGTTTACCGTTTTTTACGTAAACGAGAAAATCGTGCGGCGAATATAGAACGTATTGAGGAAGCGACTGGTGTAGATCGCGGACTGTTATTTAAGTGGGTGCGAAAAGGGAAACTACATCCTACCGTTTTCCCAAATCTCGGCTATGCATGTGATAATTGTGGTCATTTAACGCATAGTGGCAAGCTATGTACTCGCTGCCAAGATTCGATTAAATCGGATTTACGCACGTTTGATGCAGCAAAGGAATTTAGAGAAGCTGTAAATGAGAAAGACCGAAGTACGTATTATTCGGATCGAAAAGGAAAATAGTCAAAAAATAGAGCGAGGAAATTCTACTTAGGAGAAATCCTTGCTTTCCTATTTTCATAAATTGCAAGTTGAAACGAAATATTACTAAAAAATTGCATTCTTAATTTAAAAACTTCACCTAAAAACTTAATAAATTGTTCACCAATCCGAAATAATAAATAGAATAAAAGAACAGGAAGGAGTATTTGAAATGAAAATAAATTCAATTGGGATTCAAGCCGTAAATGCATATAACAATCAACAACGCATTCAAAACACACAGAAAAAAGGCGAATCTTTTGCAGATAAACTAGAAATTTCTTCTGCAGCAAAGGAAATGCAAGTTACGTCAAGCTACTCAGCTGATCGCGCTGAAAAAGTTGAAAAGCTAAAAGCAGATATCGCATCAGGCGAATATAAGGTTGATGCAAAAAAAGTAGCACAGGATATGCTGAACTACTATAGAGGATAGGGGTTATTTCATGTCACTTGAAAAGATTGTCTTCAATCTAGAAACACTTGAAAAAATGCATAAAAGCTTGCTAGAATCTGCCATAAAAAAAACAGATTTCATTAAGCAAAATGACATGGAGCAACTTGATCAAATGTTAAAGCATGAGCAAGCGCATGTAGCGGCTATTGAAACATTGGAACAACAGCGTCAGTTGATGGTAACGGAATATCTTCGAGCAAATGAAATTGCTCTCACTGACAATAATTCTGTGGCGGATGTTTTAGCGGTTGCTGTAGAGGGTGAGTGGAAAGAACGTTTGGCAAGTGTGCGTGGAAAATTGATGCAAGTACTTGATCAACTTCGCAATCAAAATGAGCTGAATCAAAAGCTTGTCTTTAATTCATTGCAAATTGTTAATATTACGCTCGATGCAATGCGTCCGGCACGCCAAGAACAGTTTAACTATTCAGGTGCGGATGTTCGCGGTGAGTCAGTAATCGGCAAAAAATCATATTATGATTCACAAGCATAAACGCATGTATTCATACCGCATGCAGCGGAAGGTACATGTGTTTTTTTATAAGAAAGAGTGAATAGCTCTTTCTCTACATAGGTAGGGGCAGGATTTCGTCATAGTCGACGTAATTTATGCTTTTGCTAAAAGTAAGGTTTACTTAAGGGAGGAAATTATTTTATGCGTTCAACATTTATGGGGCTTGAAACAAGTAAACGCGGCCTTTTCACACAGCAAAGTGCCCTTTATACAACAGGACATAATATCTCAAATGCCAACACAGCAGGCTATACGCGCCAACGTGTGAATATGGAAACGACGTTAGGTTACCCCGGGACTGGACTTAACTCTCCTACAACAGCGGGACATATCGGAACGGGTGTACAAGCGCACTCTGTTCAACGTATGCGCGATGAATTCGTGGACCGTCAATTCCGCCAAGAGACGAATAAGCTAGGCTACTGGGAAGCGACGACGAAGTCCATTTCTCAAATGGAAGACGTGATGGCTGAGCCGTCGGAATACGGGATTAACCAGTCATTTACGGATTTTTGGAAGTCGATGGAGGATGTCATTGATAACCCTCGTGATACGGCAGCACGCCAAGTAATGATTTCAAAAGGTGAAGCACTTGCAGATTCATTTAATTACATGGATACGCAATTAACGTTAATTCAAAGTAATATCGGTAACGAAATTAGCGTAAACACAAAAGAAGTAAACTCTATATTAAAGCAAATCGCGGGACTCAACGCGCAAATTAGAGCGGTAGAGCCGAATGGTTATATGCCAAATGATTTATATGATGCACGTGACACATTAGTGGATCAATTGAACTCATTCATTCCTGTGTCGATTGAAATGGTACCCTCTGGTGGGAATGCGTTAGCGATTGCAGAAGGATCGATGACGATTTCTTTTAATGGGATTACCCTTGTTGAAGCTGATAATTATCGTAAAATGCAAGCGGAAGACTCTACGGGTGCTCCCATTACTGGCGATGATACGACAAAGGCTTTTGATAAGTTTGGTTTAACAGAAATGAAAAAAGCTACAGGACATGAGGCAGATGAAAAAGTGGGTCCATCAGACTTCTCATCCGAAATGGTTCAATATGATGACCTTGAGGCATATAAAGGGAAACTTATCGCACAAATTGACGCGTACGGCCATACAAATTCAAATGGTACTATTAGTGGATTATACCCTGACATGATTACAGAGTTGGATCGTTTAGTAGAGAATTTTACGATTGCATTTAACACAGCACATAGCACGAATAGCTTTGATTTGAGCGGGAATCCAGGTAAACCTTTCTTCTCAGGTAATTCAGCTGCTACGTTAAAAGTTGAGATTTCAGACCCGAAAGAAGTTGCGGCATCAAATGCAGTTGGCGAATTAGGGAATAATGAAAACGTTCTTAAACTTTCGAAGTTATTTTCTGAGGCTCAAACGAATTTAGAAGGCGGAACATTCCAAACCTTTTATAAATCATTAACAGGTGATTTAGGGGTTAAAGGGCAAGAATCGATTCGTATGGAATACAATTCAATGACATTACAACTTCAAGTTGATAATAGCCGAGCATCATTCCATTCAGTATCGCTTGATGAAGAAATGACGAATATGATCACATTCCAACAAGCATATAATGCGAATGCACGTATGATCACAGTAATCGATGAAACATTAGATAAAATTATTAACGGTATGGGCCGTGTAGGACTATAATTTCTTGAAAACATCATAGAATCGACACCTTAGAAAGTAGGAAATTGAATCATGCGCGTTACACAATCAATGCTCTCAAACAATATGCTACGTAATTTAAATACGAGCTATGGCAAAATGGGCAAGCTTCAAGAGCAAATGAACTCGGGTTCGAAAATTTCACGCCCATCTGATGATCCGGTGGTTGCGGTTAAAGGTATGGGTTATCGTGTAGATCTTAATCGTGTTGAGCAATATACGCGTAATATGAATGAGATGCATAGCTGGTTAGATACAACAGATGAAGCACTGGATCAAGTAGGTTCATCGTTAATACGAGTACAGGAATTAGTGACACAAGCAGCAACTGATACAAATACCGATGATGAGCGTCAAAAAATAGCAGTTGAAATTGAACAAATTCAACAGCAAATGCGCGATTTAGCAAATACCAAAGTTGGAGAAAATTATATTTTCTCAGGCACCCATACAGATCAAGCGATATATCCAGATACAACGAGTGGAATCCAGTTCGCTGGTACAGGTTTAACTAGTACAATTCAGCTCAATGTTTATGATGGAGTAAGCATGACTGTAAATACACCTGGTGCAGAGTTGTTTAAAGGTATCGATGAAATGTTAACAAAAGTTTCGGTAGCACTAAACAAGGATGATTCTTCAGGCGAAGAAATCGGTAACATGTTAACGGATATTCAAGGTGAGTCCGGTAAAGTACTTGAACAGCGAGCTAAGATTGGCGCAAGTCAAAACCGTGCAGAGCTTATGGCTAACCGCCTATCAATACAAGAAGTGAATATCACAAAACAACTGTCATTAAATGAAGATACAGATTACGCCAAGGCAATAACAGAAATGACAACGCAGGAATCAATTCATCAAGCGGCCCTTTCAGTTGGTGCAAAAATTATTCAAACAACATTAGTAGATTTCATTCGATAATTAAGCAAGTGAAGTGGTAAAACACACCAAACAACAATTGCAACTTACATCTAGAGTATCCGTGTTTCATCCATTTCAAGATTTCTTTAAATAGGAAGGGGAATGGCAATGCGCGTTACACAATCTATGTTATCAAACAATATGCTACGCAATTTAAATACAAGTTACGGTAAGATGGGGAAATATCAAGAAATGTTAAACTCGGGCAGTAAAATTAACCGACCATCAGATGATCCGGTAGTCGCGGTGAAGGGGATGGGTTACCGAGTCGAGCTTGATCGCAACGTACAATACCAACGAAATATAAATAATGCTCATACATGGTTAGATTCATCAGATGAGGCATTAGATCAAGTTGGCACATCGTTAATTCGTGTCAAAGAATTGATTATTCAAGCAGCAAATGACACGAACACAGCAGATGACCGTAACAAGATTAATGAAGAAATTGCCCAAATTAAAGAGCAAATGCGCGATTTGGGGAACTCCAAAATTGGGGATAATTACATTTTCTCAGGAACCCATACGGATAAACCATTATTTGATGCTAACGGAAATATTCTTGATCCAAATACCAATACTACAATTACAGGGCTAGATGCCCCAATTGCATTAAATGTCTTTGATGGAATCTCAATGCAGCTAAACACGCATGCGAGTGACTTATTTAAAAATATCGATAATTTTATGGGTGAATTACATACAATCTTAAATGACCCGACTGTTACAGGTACTAAAATTGGGGATGCGTTAGGCGCAACAATTGGCAATGGAACTGGAGTAACGGTTATTCCGGGCCTTGATGTAATAACAGAAGATACATTAACAAAACGAGCTAATGTTGGTGCACGTCAAAATCGTATCGAACTCATGGAAAATCGTCTAAGTATTAAAGAAGTAAATGTTACTAAACAGCTGTCCTTGAATGAAGATACAGACTACGCAAAAACAATCACAGATATGACGACGCAAGAGTCAATCCACCAGGCTGCGCTATCTGTAGGCGCAAAAATCATTCAAACTACACTAGTAGATTTTATAAGATAATAGAAAGCGTTTGGACTCGTTCCAAGCGCTTTTACCTTAAATCAAAGAACCGCCATTTGATAGTGAAATACTGTCTAGGCTAAGTCAGTGAAAAGGGAGGGAAACGAATGAAGTTCCCGCAAATTCAAATAACGACGACGGATGTAAAAATGGACTGGAATATAGGTAAGCCACAGCAGCACATTGAGCAGCCACAAGCTGATTTAAATATTTCTCAACCAGCAGCAACGCTCAATATAAATACCACAAACGCAAAAATCGATATTAATATGGATCAAATGTGGCGCGATTTAGGCCTCAAGCCAACAGGGGAATTAATATCTGATTATGCACAAAAAGGTCGCCAAGGCGCACTACAAGGAATAGCGAAGCGTGTTCAAGAGGGGAATCAGCTAATGAAAAGTGCTGGTCTTGGACAAGAAGGTGCCACAATTGCGCAAATCGCCAAACAAAATCACGGCCTCAAACGTGCTGGCCCATATAATATTAAATTCATTCCTTCGATTGGGTCGGTAAAAGTAAATATTACCCCGGGAACAACGGATATCAATATTCAGCGAAATGCGCCAACAATTGACGTTCAAGTGAACAAACCAATACACCAATATACACCTGGAAAGGTAACTGGTACAATGATTCAAAGGCCAAACATACATATTGACGTTACCGGCTAAAAGGAGAGAATTAAATGTTAATTCAAACGAAATTTTTAGGTGAAGTAGAAATTAAAGAATCTGAAATCCTTACATTTAAGCAAGGGTTACCAGGATTCTCAGACAATAAAAACTATATCCTTTTAGGCTTAGATGCAGATTTACCGATTGCGTTATTACAATCTACAGAAGAAGCATCACTAGGCTTTGTCGTTGCTTACCCATTTGCATTCAAAAAAGATTATGTATTTGACTTAAGCGAAGAAGACAAATCAGAGTTAAAGCTCAATAATGAAAAAGATGTAGCAGTTTATACTGTACTGACATTAAAAGAAAGCTTCCCAGAATCTACAATGAATTTACTAGCACCAATTATTCTAAATACAAAAGAAAATTTAGGTAAACAAATTGTATTACAAGATAGCGAACAATACCCACTTCGCCATCAAGTAGGGATAGCTGAAGGAAGTGTGAAATAAATGCTCGTATTATCTCGTAAAAAAGGTGAATCGATCATGATTGGCGATCACGTTGAAGTGAAGATTATCTCAGTCGATGGCGATCAAGTAAAGCTTGGCATCGTCGCACCAAAATCAGTTAAGGTTCACCGCTCAGAAATATTCGAAGCAATTCAAGAGCAAAATAAAGAGGCGTTAGCGGTAACACCAGATTTTGTGAAGAATTTAAAGTTGAAGAAATAATGATAAAACCTTTAATCCGAGTAAATTGGAAAACTCGTGTTGAAGGTTTTTTGTATGGTTTCATAAATTTATGACAATAGAGAAACCTTGAGGAAAAAGAAAAAATACAATAAAAAATGCGGAATATACGACGATAATCATAAAGAACTATAATATTCCAGGATAAAGTATCAAACCCAAGGAAGGGGAAGAAATATGAGAATTCAGCATAATATTTTAGCGCTAAACACGCATCGTAATTTAAATTTCAACAATGCGAATGCTAATAAGGCGCTAGAAAAGTTATCATCAGGTTATAAAATTAACCGTGCCGGTGATGACGCTGCGGGTCTTGCGATTTCCGAAAAAATGCGTGGCCAAATTCGCGGATTAGAAATGGCAGGAAAAAATGCACAGGACGGTATTTCACTAATTCAGACGGCAGAGGGCGCATTGAATGAAGTACATTCAATGCTACAACGAGGACGAGAATTAGCAGTGCAGGCGGCGAATGATACGAATGTTGATGAAGACCGAATGGCACTTCAAAAAGAAGTGAATCAGATTTTAGAAGAGGTTAATGCAATTTCGCACCGTTCAGAATTTAACACCATTAAAGTGTTAAAAGGTGGTGCACAAACATCTAACCCAGCGGCAGATAATATTTCTAAAGAAATGAAGGATTTAACAGAAAATCTACTTACATCAATGTTAGGGAATGCGGAGAAGGCAGTTACAGATGCATTTGGCTTAACGCCAGATATGGTAGACGTAGAAGTGAACTATGTGAATGAAGGAGAAGGCGACCGTGTTGCATGGGTAACAGTTGCTACACAGACTTCTACTAGTGGTGGTGTAACGAGTAAAAATAGCTTCCCAACTAAAATTACATTTGATGAGGCTGACTTCGCTACACCAGGCGGAACTTGGATTGAAGAAGACCGAATTGTAGCCCATGAAATGGTACATGCCGTAATGGGTGGTGCGATTGATGGTTTTAGTGACTTACCAAAATGGTTTACAGAAGGTACAGCTGAGCTCGTAGCAGGTGCTAACGAGCGTGTGAAGTCTGTATTATCGAACCAGGCAGGTAAATCTTTTGCAACACTAAGTGCTAATGCA
This sequence comes from Solibacillus sp., assembly GCA_045617525.1. Classification (GTDB taxonomy): domain Bacteria; phylum Bacillota; class Bacilli; order Bacillales_A; family Planococcaceae; genus JAZLIT01. The sequence goes on from JAZLIT010000070.1 coordinate 9,842, forward strand.
GCAGATATGGAAACGGAAATTCAAAAGCTCATTACAAACAAATTCGGTTCAATTGCTGATTCGGATGGCTATGCGGTAAGCTTTTTAGCTACAAAGTATTTAAGTGATAACCTAAGCGCTGGTAAAACTATGAAGGATTTTATGGGCTCTTTAGCAGCAGGCAATACACTAGATCAGGCATTTGCAGCGAATACAGCTTTTGCCAACACAGCTGCTTTTGAAACAGACTTTAAAGCGAGAGGTGCAGAGGCATTAAAAAGTGAGACGTTTGCTAATACAGGTAGTATACTAGCCGGTACGCCTGGATATACAGATACGAATACAGGTCTAATTGCGGATACAGCTGCTTCACCAACTTTGTTTAACTACACATGGCATGAATCAACAGGTCAAGGCTCGAATACAGAGGCTGTTTCAGTACCTGAACATTTCTACTTCCATATTGGGGCAAATAAAGGGCAGGCCATCGATGTAAAGCTTCCTAATATTTCTACAAAAGATTTAGGCATCCAAGGCTTATCGATTGCGACACAAAGAAGTGCAGACAAAGCTATTGCAAAGTTAGATACTGCCATTTCGAAAGTATCAGACCAACGTTCAAATCTAGGGGCCGTCCAAAACCGCCTAGAGCACACTATTAACAACTTAGGCTCAACAGCAGAAAATTTAACAGCTGCTGAATCTCGTATTCGCGATACAGATATGGCAAAAGAGATGATGAACTTTACTAAGCAAAACATCTTAATGCAAGCAGCCCAATCGATGTTAGCTCAAGCAAACCAACAGCCGCAAGGGATTTTACAACTTTTAGGATAAAGTAAAAATATTTTTCAAAAAACTATTAAACATTTCAAACTACTAACGATATATAGTATGTAAGGCAGAGGTACTAACCAAAAGCCAAACTTTCCCACAAGGATGTGGGTCATAAAAACAATTCAAGGAGGAATTCCAAATGAGAATTCAACACAACATTTCAGCTTTAAACACACACCGTAACCTTGGTTTCAACAACGCTCAAGCGTCTAAAAACCTAGAAAAATTATCTTCAGGTTACAAAATCAACCGTGCTGGCGATGACGCTGCAGGTTTAGCAATCTCTGAAAAAATGCGCGGACAAATCCGTGGTCTTGATATGGCTACGAAAAACGCTAACGACTCTATCTCACTTATCCAAACAGCTGAGGGTGCATTAAACGAGTCTCACGCAATCCTACAACGTATGCGTGAATTAGCAGTACAATCTTCAAACGATACAAATGTTAACGAAGACCGTGTTGCTTTACAAAAAGAAGTTCAACAATTAAAAGAAGAGTTAACTCGTATCTCTACAGACACTGAGTTCAACACTCAAAAATTATTAAACGGCGACTTCGATTCTAAAGTATTCCACATCGGTGCTAACGGAGACCAAAATATTAAATTATCAATTGGAGATACATCTGCATTTGAATTAGGTTTATCTGAAGATGGTGTTGTTGCATCTGGTGATGCATTATCTACTGGTGCAACTTATCAATCGGGTGCTACGGCAATCAACTCAGGTACTTACACTACTAGTGGTACTGCTTGGGTACATTCAGGTGCAGCAGTAACAGACGCAGCAACATTAGCTTATTTAAATTCTAAAGGGGGTAAAGAAGTAGAAGTTGGATCTTCTACTAAATTAGGTGACGGATTAGCTGGTTATATTGACACTTCTGGTTCAGTAGAATTTTATACTACAAAAAAATTAGATGAAGATGCTACTGCCCATATTGGTGATAAAGTAGACTTAACTACTCAAGATGGTGCAAACGATGCAATCGCGAAAATTGACGAAGCATTAAAATCAATTTCAGATACTCGTTCAAACCTAGGTGCAGTTCAAAATCGTTTAGAGCACACAATTAATAACTTAGGTGCAACATCTGAAAACTTAACAGCTGCTGAATCTCGTATCCGTGATACAGATATGGCTGCAGAAATGATGGAGTTCACTAAGAACAACATCTTAATGCAAGCTGCTCAATCGATGCTAGCTCAAGCTAACCAACAGCCACAAGGCGTATTACAATTATTAGGTTAATATCTAATAAAGAAAAGCGTTCGGAATTTTTCCGAACGCTTTTTCTTTATGTTTTGATAAAAAGGTCGATAATTATAGTATAAGAGTAAAGGTGGTAAAAATATGGATAGCGTACAGTTAAATGAATTAAAAGATAGTTATTATGACTACATAGTAAAAGTTCCCCAAGGGCTACAAATGATTGTTAATTTTTTATCTAAAAATGAACTAGAAAAAGCATATAATGGTATTGCTGACCTAGCTGAAGGGTTAGAATTCCTATTAAAGATTGAGCTGGTCTTAAAAGAAAAACAATTTACGGTTAATAGTCGTATTGAAGAAGCAATTACTATTTTTGCTGAAATGAATGAAAGTTTAGTCAATGGGGATCATATTTTTTTAAAAGACTTAATAGAGTACGAATTATCGCCTATTTTCATTAGTGCATCTGAGTGGGTGTTTCAGGATGAGGTAAAATAAAATGTTAATTGATAATAGACGAATTTTAAGAGGGAAAAATCATATTTTAATTGAAAAATTAGAGTTAATTGAAAATGATATTTGTGAAATTATTAAATCTAAATCTGAAGTTGACACATTAATTATAAATATTGAAGGGCAAAGTATATCTTATCATAGTCGATATAATCCAGTTCAAGAAGCTAAAACTACATTAGTAAATCAATTAGAGCGGGATACAGAATATGTATTGCTGGTTGGAGTTGGTTTAGGATATTTAGTCCAAGAACTAGCTGAAAATTACCCACATATACAATTTTCAATATATGAGCCAAATCTTAATGTTATAAATAGTTTTTTAAATAATTTTAATTTATCAAAAGTTGCTTCGAAAAGCTTGGATGTAGTATTTAGCGATCCATTAGAACTTAAAGAATTCGATAAATTGTACAATAAGCTAGAAGAAGAAAATTCAAAAATGATTATTAGCCCAATTGCACAAAAGATTTATGGAAATGAATTAAATATCTTTATTAATGGATTAAAGGGTTATTTATCATCTAAGAAAAAAAATATAATTTCTGATTTATATTTTCAATCTAGATGGACTATCAATTCCATTATAAATTTTAATGAGGTGTTGAAAACCCCAAATCTATTTAAGCATATTAATTTAGAAAAGTTAAAAAATAAACCAGTTTTAATTATTGCTGCAGGGCCGTCATTAAATGAGGAAATAGAAAATATCAGAAATATTAAAGATACAGGTAAAGCTTATATATTCGCAGTAGGTTCGGCAGTTAATACTTTAATTAATTTCGATATAATTCCAGATGCTTTCTTTAGTTATGATCCTACTCCTGAGAATGCCAATGTATTTAAAAAGATTATGGAGTTAAGATTGCCGATTCCGTTAGTTTTTGGAACAACTATTAGTTTCGAGGTATTGAAAGATTATCCAGGGAAAAAAGTTCACTTTTTTACTTACCAAGATTCAGTTAATACAAATCTTATCAATCATAATTGTCAGGTTATTATACCCGATGCACCGACAATTGCTTCGATTGCAATTAATGTAGTTGCTCAAATTGGTATGGGACCAATATTTTTAGTGGGACAAAATTTAGCAATTACAAAAGAAAAAACATATGCTGATGGAATAGAGTATTTCGGAAAAACATCTGTAACAGAAGCCATATTAAAAAAGCACAAACTAGTAATGAGCACTACAAATGAAGAAATTTACACTAACGATAGTTTTCTAGATATGAGAATGGCTATAGAATATGTGATAGCTAAAAATCAAATATCAAATAGGGTGTTTAATACAACTAGAAACGGGTTACCAATAGAAGGAGCATCATATGTACCTCTATCTACATTAATAGAAATACATTTACAAGATAGTAATATTGTTGACCCCAATATTTTTGAATCTGAGAATAATTATAGTCAGGATGGATCATTAGCGGAATATACGAAATTCGAAAGAAATTTCGATAAATTTATAGGAGATTATAAAAATTTGGTATTGGTAGATAAGAAAATTCGCAACGCTTACAATAAAAAAATAATTAATGATACCCAAAGTAATTTCAAAGAAATTAATAAATATTTCAATAGTATTGAAAAAAATCCATTTTTCCTACAAATAATAGCACCTGTTACACGTAGTCAATATAAGCAATTAGTTCAGAGCTCTGATGAAGTTCAATTTGAAAAACGACCATTACAAAAAATGGAGAAATATATTAAGATTTATTCAAAGTATATACAAACAATGTATGTTGCTATTGTTCAAATCCAACCTGCATTTGCCGAACTAAAAAAATCAGACTTATTTAAAAAGGAAGATTCACGATGAAAATTTTAGTAACGGGAGCAGATGGTTTCATCGGCTCACACTTAACAGAGCAATTAATCCGTGAAGGTTATGACGTACGCGCCTTCGCATATTACAATTCATTCAACTCATATGGCTGGTTAGATAATTCTCCAAAAGAGATAAAATCGCAGCTAGATGTCTTTACTGGAGATATCCGCGATCCATTTGGTGTAAAGGAAGCGATGAAAGGTTGTACACATGTCCTGAATTTAGCTGCACTTATTGCAATTCCATATTCTTATCACTCACCAGCTACTTATATTGATACGAATATTAATGGGACATTAAATATTGTACAAGCAGCACGTGAATTAGGGGTAGAAAAGGTTGTGCACACTTCTACGAGTGAAGTGTATGGGACTGCTCTTTATGTACCAATTGATGAAGACCATCCACTGCAAGGCCAGTCGCCATATTCAGCATCTAAAATCGGTGCAGACCAAATGGCTTTATCTTTCTATCGTTCGTTTGATACACCGGTATCAATTATACGTCCGTTCAATACATATGGTCCACGTCAATCGGCTCGAGCTGTCATTCCAACGATTATCAGCCAATTAGCGAATGGCAAAGAAACGATTAAGCTTGGTGCAATCAGTCCTACGCGTGATTTCAACTATGTTAAGGATACTGTACAAGGCTTTATTTCTGTTATGAACTCAGAAAATTCAATTGGTGAAGTGATTAATATAGGTTCGAACTATGAGGTTTCGATTGGGGAAACTGCAGAAATGATTGCAGATATTATGGGTGTCAATTTAACAATTGAAACAGACGAACAGCGTCTACGTCCTGATAAAAGTGAAGTAGAGCGTCTTTGGGCTGAAAACAAAAAAGCAAAGGAATTACTTGATTGGACACCTCAGTATGGCGAAAAGGAAGGGTTCCATCGTGGTTTAGAGGAAACAATTGAATGGTTCACTAACCCAAAAAACTTATCTCAATATAAAGCAGATGTATACAATATATAATATAATGTAAGCTTAAATTTCAACAATTAAAGTGTGTGAAAGTGGGAGAAGAAAATGAAATATTGTAAAAAATGTGTAATGCCAGATACTAGACCGGGGATTTACTTTGATGAAAAAGGTGTTTGTCAAGCTTGTAGAGCGGAGGAACAAAAAAATAATACAGATTGGGGAGCACGTAAAAAGGAATTAGAGGATCTATGTAATAAACACCGTCGTAAACAAGAAGGAGAATATGATTGTATAATTGCGGTAAGTGGTGGGAAAGACAGTCATTTCCAAGTGTATTATTTTAAAGAAGTAATGAAGATGAATCCATTATTAGTATCTGTTGAAGATAATTTCACGATGACAGAAGCTGGAAAGCATAATATGAAAAATATTTCGGAACGTTTTGGTTGTCATTTAATCACTTTAAAGCCGAATCTTAAAGCTCAAAAAGCAATTATGAAAAAAACTTTTGAAAATGAAGGGAAGCCAACTTGGTATGTTGACCGCTTAATTTATACATATCCTTTACATATTGCGAACAAGTTTAATATTCCATTAATCGTTTATGGAGAGAATATTAGCTATGAATATGGTGGGAAAGAACGTATTGAAACATACTCAGCTAAAAATCAAATTAATAATGGTGTTGCGTCTGATATCCCATTTGAAGAGTTGTTAGATGAGGATATAACAATTAATGATTTAATCTTCTGTCAAGCGCCTGAGCAAGAAGTAATTGATCATTTGGAACCGATTTATTTAAGCTATTTTGTACGTTGGAGTAGCTATACAAATTATATTTTTGCTAAAAGAAATGGGTTTAAAGATTTAACGCATGAATGGACTCGTGAACATACATTTGAAAATTTCGATCAAGTAGACTCAATGGCATATTTAGTGCACCCATGGTTAAAGTATCCAAAATTTGGACATGCGAGTGCGACAGATTATGCTTCTAAATATATTCGTTACGGTCTTATTAATCGTGATGAAGGCATCGATTTAGTCAAGCGTTATGATCATAAAGTAGATCAAAAGGCTGTTCAGGATTTTGTAAACTTCTTAGGTTATAATTTAACAGAGTTTTATAACATTGTAGATAAATTTTACAACCCCGAGATTTTTGAAAAGAATCAATTTGGCGAATGGGTATTAAAAAAATCCTTACATTAAATTAGAACGGAAAGAGAAAAAATGAATAAACAATGGATGCAATTTGTAGATGAAGTCAAAGCAATGTATGGTAAAAACTTTATACCTTTACACGAACCAACATTTAATGAAAAAGAGCTTGAATATGTAACCGACTGTGTAAAATCGGGCTGGGTATCCTCAGTAGGGGCTTATGTAACTCGATTTGAAGAGGACTTAGCAAAATTAGTTGGGGTAAAGCGTGCTGTTGCTGTCGTAAATGGTACGGCAGCACTGCATATTGCATTAAAGGTAGCGGGGGTAGAGGCAGAAGATGAAGTGCTGATGCCTTCGCTTACTTTTATTGCAACAGCAAATGCGGTGTCCTATTGCCAGGCAGTGCCTCATTTTATTGATGTACATAAAGATACACTAGGTGTTGATCCGTTTAAACTAGAGGCTTATTTGAACGGAATTTCTGAAGTTCGAGATGGTGAATTATTTAATAAAAAAACGAATCGCCGAATAAAAGCACTTGTGCCAATGCATACATTTGGACATGCGGTACATCTAGAGGAACTTGTGGCATTAGCAGAGAAGTATCATTTAGTGCTTGTAGAGGACGCAGCAGAATCACTAGGTACTTACTATAAAGGTAAGCACACAGGTAGCTTTGGAAAAGTAAATGCTATTAGCTTCAATGGTAATAAAATTATTACGACTGGCGGCGGCGGTGCGATTTTAACGGATGACGATGAATTAGCCGATTACGCAAAGCATTTAACGACAACAGCAAAGGTGCCACATAAGTGGGAATATGTTCATGATGAAATTGGCTATAATTATCGTATGCCAAATATTAATGCAGCCCTTGGTTGTGCGCAGTTAGAAAAAATGCCAACGTTCATGGAGCAAAAGAGAGCATTAGCAGAAAAGTATGGGCAGCTATTAGAAAATCTAGAAGGTGTTACTTTATTTAAGGAGCCAGTGAATTGCAGTAGCAATTATTGGTTGCAAACATTGGTTTTAGAAGCCGACGTATATCGCGATGAAGTATTAGCATTTTTAAATGAGCATGGTGTTATGAGTCGTCCGATTTGGCAACCGATGCATGAACTGGAGATGTTTAATGGAAGTCCAATGATGGATTTAGCAGTGACGAATATATTTAAAAAACGGATTGTAAATATCCCTAGTACGCCGATTGAGGTAGATTAAATGAAATGTAAAATCTGTGTAGTTACAGGTACGAGAGCAGAATATGGTCTGCTCTCAAACCTTTTGCAACTAATTCAAAGTGATAAAGATTTTGAACTTCAAATACTAGCAACAGGTATGCACTTGTCGCCTGAGTTTGGTTTGACGTACAAACAAATTGAAGCGGATGGCTTTCATATTCATGAAAAGGTTGAAATGCTGCTGTCAGCAGATACTTCAACAGCTGTTGTTAAGTCGATGGGACTTGCAAGTATAGGCTTTGCAGATGCGTTGGAACGACTAAAGCCAGAGTTATTAATTATATTAGGCGATCGATTTGAAATGCTAGCTGCAGCTCAAACGGCACTCATTATGCAAATTCCAATTGCACATATTCACGGGGGTGAATGTACATTTGGTGCGTATGATGATGCAATTCGTCATTCGATTACGAAAATGGCAACATGGCATTTTACAAGTACAGAGGGACATAGAAATCGCGTTATTCAACTTGGTGAAACACCTGAGCGAGTGTTTAATGTAGGGGCGGTTGGTATTGACCATACGCTACAGCTAAATTTAATGGACCAGAAAACGATTTATAATGAACTAGCCATTTTTGGTGAAAAGCCGTTCTTTCTAATTACGTATCATCCCGAGACAAATGGGGATTATATTTGCATTGATTTATTATTAGAAGCACTATCTAGCTATCAAAATCAATATCATTTTATTTTCACAAAAGCAAATGCTGATAATGGTGGTAGAGAGATAAATGAACGTCTTGGGCAGTATGTTTCCAAACATCCACATTCCACTCGATTGTACGATTCATTAGGCCAAATCAGATATTTAAGTGCGGTAAAGGCTGCTACACTTGTGATTGGTAATTCATCTAGTGGATTAATAGAAGTTCCTTATTTACATACCCCCACGATTAATTGTGGTGATAGACAAAAAGGAAGAGAGCGTCCAGCATCAGTAATTGATTGTGAAATGTCTGTAGAAGCTATTCGAAATTCGATTGACTATGCATTAAATAATGAGATTAAATACGAAAAAATATTTGGTAACGGTCTTACAGCAAATAAAATTTATGAACAATTAAAATCAATTCCAAATTATAAAATTCAAAAGGAGTTTTATGACTTATGAGAACCTATATCATAGCTGAAGCTGGTGTAAACCATAATGGCTCATTCGACATGGCTAAGCAGCTTGTAGATATTGCAAAAGAGGCTGGAGCAGATGCAGTAAAATTTCAAACATTCAAGGCTGAAAATTTAGTCACAAAGGATGCAAAGCAAGCGGATTATCAAGTGGAAAACTTAAAACAGTCAACTTCTCAATTTGATATGCTAAAGAAATTAGAGCTTACTTTTGAGGAGTTTACAGCACTTAAGCTGTATTGCGTGGACAAAGGAATAGAGTTTTTATCGACACCTTTTGATTATGAAAGTGTCGATTTTTTATTCGATGAGTTGCAAATTAAAACGGCGAAAATACCTTCTGGTGAATTAACGAATTCGCCATTTATTTATGCGATTGCAAAAAAGAAAAAGCCAATGATTATATCTACAGGTATGGCAACGCTAGATGATATCCATGAAGCACTAGCCTATATTGCTTTTGGCTTAGCAAATAAAACAGAGATGAATCAAGTGAATGTATTTTATCATACAGTTGAAGCAAAGCAGCTTCTTCAACAGTATGTGACAATTTTACATTGTACAACAGAATACCCGGCACCATTAGCAACTATTAATTTACATGCAATGACAACATTACGAAAAGAGTTTAATGTGCCAATTGGTTTATCAGACCACTCTGCGGGTGTTGCAGTTTCAACCGCTGCTGTGGCGCTAGGGGCAACGGTTATTGAGAAACATTTTACATTAGATAAAACATTAGAAGGTCCAGACCATGTTGCTTCATTAGAGCCGAAAGAATTAAAGCAAATGATTGAGCAAATTCGCCAAGTAGAGCATGCATTAGGCAACGGCTTTAAACAACCATCTGAAGTCGAGCTGAAAAATAGAATTCCTGCGCGCAAAAGTCTAGTCGCAAATATAAAAATTAAGCAGGGTGAACTATTCACTGAGGAAAACTTAATAGTTAAGCGTCCAGGTAGTGGGATTGCTCCTTCGAAATATTGGACATATGTAGGTAAGCAAGCACAAAAATCATATGAACAGGATGAGCTAATCGATGAATAAATCTTTAATCATACTCGGAAATGGTGGACATGCATCTGTTTTGACGGAAATATTATTAGCGCAAGGACAAAAAATAATCGGCTTTACAGCACCCGTTGCAGAAGAAAATAGCTTTGGTTTATCTTATTTAGGCTCAGACGAAATGATTTATAGCTATAATACTTCTGAAGTAGAGCTTGTTCTAGGGTTAGGTATGATTAAACCATCTTCAGTTCGTGAAAAAATCTATGCTCATTTTAAGAATAAAGGTTACATATTTAAGTCTGTCATTCACCCCTTAGCAATTATTGCACAATCTGTTTACCTCGGAGAAGGTGTTCAAATTATGGCGGGGGCTATTGTTCAAACACATACGACAATTGCCGATAATACCATTATAAACACAGGTGCGCTCATTGATCATGATTGTAAAATTGGCTCCCACATACATATTGCACCTGGTACGAAAATATCGGGTGCTGTCCATATTGGACATAGTACACATATAGGAACGGGCACGACGATTATTCAGGGCGTTCAAATTGGTGAAGGTTGTTTAATCGGTGCCGGTTCTGTCGTTGTGAAGAATATAAAAGATAATGTGAAGGCATTTGGAGTACCTGCAAAGGAAGTGTAATTAAGTGAGTAGATGGAAAGAAATCGTTGTAACTGAAAATCAAACATTGCTTGAAACAATGCGTGTAATTGATAAAGCATCGTTACAGTTTGCAGTTGTAGTTGATGGTGAGCAGTATTTGCTTGGAACAGTAACAGATGGTGATATCCGTCGTGGTATTTTACGTGGTGAAGGGCTTGAGGTTCCAATAAGCGCTATTATGAATGTAAATCCGATAAGTGAGAAAAGTGGCAAAAAATCTAGCGAGTATAAGCAATTGATGAAAAAGAAAAAATTAAAACAGCTCCCTATTATTAATGAGGCAGGTAAACTCATTAATATTCTATTTATCGATAGATTTGAAACGCCCACAAATAAAAATCAAGTTGTATTAATGCTTGGTGGATTAGGGACAAGATTACGTCCGCTGACAAACGATATCCCGAAGCCGATGCTAAAAGTCGGAAATAAACCGATTGTTGAGACGATTGTAGATGGTTTTAAGCAATATGGTTATACCAACTTTATTTTCTCAGTCAATTATAAAAAAGAAGTCATGCAAAATTATTTCCAAACAGGAGAAGCATTTGATGTGACGATTGATTATATAGAGGAACAAAAACGTATGGGTACAGCTGGCGCGTTATCACTACTTGAAAATCGACCAACAGAACCGTTTTTTGTGATGAATGGTGATTTACTAACACAAGTAAACTTTGATCAATTAATGCAGTTTCATATAGAGCATCGGGCTGCTGCGACAATGTGCGTAAGAGAGTATGAATTTCAGGTTCCTTATGGCGTCATTGAAACAGATGGCACAGATTTAATGTCAATTAAGGAAAAACCAGTTCACCGCAGCTTTGTTAATGCAGGTATTTATGTATTAAGTCCAGAAGTATTTGATTATATACCAGCGGATACATATTATGATATGCCGACATTGTTTGAGAGATTGATTGAACATGATAAAAAGACGTCTGTTTTCCCTATACATGAATATTGGGTGGATATTGGTAAGGTGGATGATTTTAACCGCGCAAATGAACAATTTAAGGAGCTTTCAAATGAAGCCTAAGATTTTAGCAATTATTCCAGCACGTGGTGGCTCTAAAGGTGTTCCACGAAAAAATATCCGAAATCTTGCAGGGAAACCACTAATTGCATGGACGATAGAAGAAGCGAAAAAATCACGTTATATTGACCGTGTTATTTTATCATCAGAGGATGATGAAATTATTGAAGTAGCGAAGCAGTATGGCTGTGAGGTGCCGTTTAAACGACCAATAGAGCTAGCAAAGGATGATACCCCGGGCATTGATCCAGTGTTACATGCAATCAAGCAATGTCCAGGTTATGATTATGTTGTATTATTACAGCCAACATCTCCACTCAGAACGGTTGAAGATATTAATGGGTGTATTGAAAAATTATTAGCAAATGATGCGGATTTTTGTGTTTCTGTAACGGAGCCAGAAAAGTCCCCATATTGGATGTATACTTTAGCGGATGAGAGGATGGTTCCTTTGTTGCCAAAGGATACGCTTGTTGCTAGACGTCAAGATTTGCCGAAAGTTTATTCTTTGAATGGTGCGGTTTATGTGGGGAAAATTAATAAGATAGTAGAAGTAAATGGATTTATTTCCGAAGGTACTATAGGTTATATTATGCCTCAAGAAAAGTCATTTGATATAGATACAACTGTAGACTTTATGATCTGTGAAAGCTTAATATCTCTGTATAAGTCGTAACATTATTGAGGGAGAGAATCTTTTATTAAGGGAATTAGAGGAGGACCATCATTCTTAGTGAAAAGAATAGAGTGATTGAATGATTGGATAAACATTTATACTAATTATTTGATAATCTAGATTGCATAAATTAATAGTTTTAAGTGAAAAAAGACAAAATTAATAGGGGTATTTATTATGAGCTATATAAATAAACAATATTGGGAACAATTTTATAAAAATAATGTAGGATTAAATGAGGCTTCGACTTTTAGTGAATTTATTTTAAATAAAGTAAGTGCTTCTGTTGCAGAAAATATTATTATTGATTTAGGTTGTGGAACAGGAAAAGATACATTTAATTTTGCCAAAAATGGTTTTGAAGTTGTTGGCATAGATGGTTCCGAAGAAGTAATTAAAATTAATAATAGTAAAACAAGTGATGAGCACTTATCATCTAAAAAAATTGGTTTCTATTGTGTTGATTTAAGTAATGCTAATCAAGTTGCATTGTTAATGTCTGAACTTAATACACGTGCAACATTAAGTGGGAAAAAGATAATATTTTATAATAGATTTTTTCTACATGCTATACCGGAAGAAGTTGAAAGTTTGATTTTACAGAGTATCTTAACTAATATCACAGCACCATTTTCAATTATGGCAGAATTCAGAACGAAAGAAGATGAGGATTTAGATAAAGTTTATAATGATCATTATAGACGTTATGTAGATACGGATTATTTGTTAGATAAAATGTTGAAATTAAAATTTTCAGTTAAAGGATTTTCGAAAGGTAGAGGATATTCTATTTATAAAAATGAAGATCCGTACTTAGCACGGTTAATTGTTGAAAAAAATTAAATTATTTTGGAGGATAAAGTTTCTATGAGTCAAGAGGCAATATTAATTTGGATTTTAACGTAAAGATATCATTCTTGTGGGGATAAGATTTTTTTATAACTTTAAATTATTTTTTTAAAATAACTTATTGTGAAAAGGGTTTCGTCTGTTTATGTGGAGTTTTAATGTGATGGTAATATAATAATTTTCATGGCATATAATAGAAAACTTTATGAAATATAAGTGTGCTAAATTGAGAAGTGTTCATATTACTTTCACTGATGCAGTAACTATTTCTTCATAGGTGCTTTTCTTGGTTTCTGAAATTTCAATTTATCCATTAATTTTAAAACACGTAAATTCATTTTATATTGGTTTTAAATTTGGTGATTAATATAGCAGGTGGATAGATATATCTAAAATGGAGATGATCAATAAATGCCGAATTCTTTAAAGATTAAAAATTATAAATTAGCAAAAAAAGCTATAGTTAAGTTATTAAATAAAGGTGCACTTACAGAAGCCAAGGAGAAATTAGATGAATTAAATATTCATAGTGAAGATTATTATTCGCTATATTCAAATTATTATTATTTAACAGAGGAATATGAAAAAGGGATTTCTCTTTTAGATTCAGCAGTTAAAAAAATTCCACATTCATTTGAAATTACATATAATTTAGCAAGTTTAATTGTAGCGAATGGAGAATATGTTGAAAGCCTTCTTTTATTTGCTAAGAGTGCAAGAATTGCTAGTTCTGAGAAGGATAAAAAAGAAGCAATTGATCAAATAAAACAAATTAGTGAGCTTTTAAAGAATACTTCTATAAGTAAAGAAGACTTAGACAAGTATTTAAAGAAGGCAAATGACATTATTCATGAACGTGATGAAAGAACTTACCCAATTAATAGATTTAATACGAGTCTTGTAAAAAGAACTGTACAAGATAACGAGGGGAATTTATATTTTACAGAAATGTATAAGTCCATGCATATTCAAAATGTCGATAATAATTCACGTTATTTTTTTAAAAATGAAATGTTGCCAGGGGAAGCATCACAATCATATACGTTTAATGTTGAAAATGAAGTAACAGTACCTATCGGATTATTTATGGATTATGCCGATATTGTTATAGAAGGACCTTCTAATTATCTTTTCCCAAAGAATACTTTAACACCAAATCAATTTAATTATTATACGTTTTGTGAAAAAGGCGAATATAAGATTTCTTCTAAAAAAATATTTTTTGTAGGAAAACCAATTGATTTAAAGCCAGAGAAAAAATCAGCACAAGTTATTTTGTCGCTTTTTATTGATGGATTAGCTAATACGGCTATAGAAAATAATTTGGAAGAACTTATGCCGAATACATATAAATTTTTCTCTAAGGGTTATGTAAATAATAATTGTTTTACAACAGGTGATTGGACATTACCAAGTGTTTCTAGTATTTATACTGGAAAATCAACTTTAAATCATGGTTTATATCATCCTACAAATCATTATGAATTGAATGGAAATAACAAATTATTCCCAGAATATTTTAGAGAGCAAGGTTATTTTACAGCCCAAATAAATAATGATTGGCGAATTACACCAACATATGGTTATTTTCAAGGGATGGATCGGATTTTATATCAAATGTATTCAGGTGGATTCACTGCTGGAGAAGTAATTGCTGAGACAGTTGAACATTTGGAAACATTTAAAGATAATAATCACTATTTATGGGTTAGTTTAATGGATTTACATGATATTGCGGATGAAATCAATAATGACCTTATGAGTCAGGTTAAAATAGATCCAAAATATAGACAGTCTAAAAATTTAGGTGTAACTTCTGTATTATCAGAGTATGATGAAAATAAGATTGCAAAATACGATGTAGAATTAAAGCGTATCGACTTACATTTGGCTAGCTTATATAATTATTTAGAATCTACTTTTGGTTTAGAAAATGTTATTGTTTCGTTAGTTTCTGATCATGGCCAAACATATTTAAAACATGATGAATTTCTTTTACATGAACCAAAAAGAAAAGTGCCATTCATGCTTGTAGGTGGAGATATACAACCTAAGGTAAGTAATGAGATATGTGCTATCACCGATATTTTTCCGACTATTGCAAATTTAACTGGAGTAAAAGTAGATAATCAAGAAGGTGTAGTTTTAAAAGACTTTGGTGGAAATGGTAGAGAGTACGCGATGACTGAAACATTACACCCAAATCAACCATATTTAGTAGCTATAACTGACAATGAATTTATTTTTAGGTTTAAAACAAAAGCAAATGTTACTGAAAACACACTTGTAGATTTAGAAAATTATGAAGCTTGGTTGATTGATAAAGAAAGTGAAACGGATGTTTCCTATGTATATAAAGATAAATTAAATTATTATTCTGAAATGGTTCTTCAGAGGGCATCTAGGTTGCAAATTTGAGTGGAATTAAAGAGTCACATAGATTAACTGCTACAAAATGAAAGTGGAATTTGAATAGAGAATGTCGCACTTGCACATGAAGAAGGCGGCGTCTCAGTTCTGAAACTTCCGGTGCTTGATGCGTATCACATCGTCTATTTAATGATGTTCTTAATGAAAGCCTGCATCATAAATGCGTCGTTTTTAGAAGTAAAGCCAGTTGATCAGCCGGCGGGTGTAGAAGCGTATGATTATTACATCTAAAATGAGCCGCTTGTGCGCTAAAACAAGCCACCTATTGAGGAGATTAGAGCCACTTAAATAAATTCGAACGAACCTTTTGTATAATGAAGAGGCATGCTAATGAGCATGACACTTTTATACAGGAGGTTTTTTTATAATTAATTGGTGGAATATTACGGAATGTCATTTTGGTGGCATGAGTCAAAGAATGATTAGCTCGAGTACTGGACACGCCAGAAATATGGTCTCCGAAGTGATTCAGCGGACTAGTCGATTATGGGTCGACGGTTTAATGAAACGATGACAAACTCTTGGTTAGAAGGTGTAACTGTCAATTCGAAATGGCTCTTACGTACTTTTGGTGAATGAAATTCATGTTTATGTATATAGAACTTAATCGTTATTCTAGAAAAACATCGAAAAGGTCGATCTAACCATTCAACATATTTGTATCTTGAATTGGATAAAACAAAGGCAATACAATATAAATGATGATTATGACCAACTCTATCTTTTACTACTGTTTGACCGAAATCCACCTGCAGTTGTTGCCCCATTGGGAGCTCTGGAACTGCGGAATATGTACGAGCAGTTGTCACTTTGGGAATATGATAGCTATCCCTTAGTTCATTTATATAATTTCGTACTGTATTTTCAGCGACTTCTTTAAAGTTACATTTCTCCTCCAGCCAGTCATAAACTTGTGCGCCAGTTAAATCTGGATATTCTCGTAACCATTCCAGTATTTGATCGTGAAAGGGTTCCGACTTTTTCTCTCGGTTCTGTAAAGAACTGATAAAATCCCCAAACTCCTCAGGCGACATATTCAAGTAATCAATAACGGTATTCCTTGAAATGTTTACATTTTAGCGATAGCACTTTTTGAAAAACCTTCCTTAAACAAGCTTCTTATTTCATAGTAATTCATAAATCTGTTCACTCCTGTTACCTAACTTTCAATGGACTCTCATAAGTATATTGAAAGTGAGTAGATTTTGGGAAACTGTTTAACCTTATTTGTTGAAAACTGTTCACTCTAGTTTAGCGTTTACAGGTACACATAAATACGAAAAATACTATCATAATTCAGAACGTAATCAAGAAAAATTAAAAGGCTTGAGTCCAATAGAATTTAGGACTCAAGCCGGATAAATCATTTTTATTATTTCTAATGTCTACTTGTAAACTATTTAAAACTAGAAATAATAAAGCACGAACAACATTGTACAATGTGCCGACCGTATACTGTGTTTGCAAATAAAAAAGGGATTCGGAAAACCTAGGTTTTCCGAATCCCTTTTTATTTTTACATTAATCTACTATACGATCAAACTGAAGTGTTGTTCCAGCTGATGTTGGGGTAATCGTTATATCAACATCGTTTAAAATTGAAATTGTAAAAGCTTGTGTTTTACTTGTTTCGCCTAGTTCTGGTAATTTCATAGTAAAGCTACTAGAGTGCGCTGAGCCAAAACCTTTAATAATGCTAATTAATGGTTTCGTATTAACACTGACACTAGTACTTGTATCATTACCAGTTACTGTTGTTAAATCTAGGTTTGCATCTAAATTTAACGAGAATGTTAAGTCGATTTCATCGTGATAGCCTGTATTTAATGTATAAGTAATAACGTTTAGCGTGGTATTATCAATTTCTAATTCAAAATCATCATTTACAGTTACAATCAGTTTTCTTGTTAAACCGTTTTCTGAGGTAAATGTTATATTTTGCGTGCCTTTACCGGTTGCAATCAGTTGTTTAGTGACAGCGTCAATTCGAACAATGTTAGCGGAGTCAAGTGTATTTGACGCATAACCAGTCCACTCTAAGCTAGTCAATATATCTTTTGAAACGATTGTCATACCTGCTAGTGTACCCGTATATAAAGAATTTCCTGAAGGTGATATAGCAGATACGGTAAAGCTACTTGCAGGGGAACCGTAAATGACTTTGCCATCCACATAAAGGTTAGCGGTATTAGTCATAAGTGATACAGTTGTAATCGAACTGTCCTTAGTGGATAGGTCAAATTTGTCTAATGGTGTAACAAGTATAGGGGTAGCGGCTGTTAAATCTACAGTTACTTCAATATAATCACCGTTATCTGTTCGGTAAATGCCCGTTCCTTCTACTATTGCATTCCACATATCACTTTTTAACGAAACAATATCGTCACCATTTAGGTGAGTGATTGTAGAATAATTTGTTTCTGTTAAGTTAATTGCTGTTTGAGTAACAGCATAGTCTGTACCTACAGCTACCTTATAAAGCTGTCCATCTGCTGTGTAAGAGGCAGTTGACGCGGTATTTTTATCTGCATATACGACTGTGTTCGTCCCATCGTAATAAGTACGTAAATTACCTACTACATTTGTGACCTCGCCAGTTGCACGAATTGGTGTAGAAACCTCTGATTTTAGTTCCTCAAATATCCCGTTATTTTCTGCTACTTGTACAAGTACCGTTTTATAACCAGTTTCCCCGTGAACAACGAAAACTGTTTCGTCAGTATCGACAAAGGTTACTTCTAAACCACCGTTACCTTGTTTCGCCGTGGCATTACCAGATTTATCGGCAACTGTTGGATAGGCCGCGAAATCGCTGTAAGGAATTGTTATCGTTAGTGGTTTGAATGAATATGTGAGATCCTCATTTACAACTAACGCATAAAGTGCCTGCTTGTTATTTCCTTTAATTATAATATGTGCTGTTCCTTTTTCTCCAGGATATAACGTAATAATGCCATCCGAACCAATTTTTAATACACCTTGTTTTGTGTTATAGGCAGCTGCGCCATCTGCATGGTTAATTGCAGTAGGGAAGAATCCGATAAGACCTGCATCATAGGAGTTGCTAACTAATTTTGCAGTGACAGTAAATGTATTATTGCTTTCAGTTACTGTAACTTCTATTTGAATTGAATTTGTTCCATCTGTAACTGTAACAATTTCAGTGCCAGTTTCCACAGCAGTTGGAGTGAACGTTATTTCTGTCCCAGTATAACTTGCTGTTGTATAAGTAGATGAAATGTCACCCGAAATCGAGTTTAATGCAGCAGATACATCAATGGGTTCGGTAACGAGTAATTCTGTTTGCATCGTTCCATCGCTATTAACTGTGATGTGATAAGAGTCAGAGCCAACAGTGATCATTGTGCTACCGATACCGATTGCTACAATTGTATTGCCAATAGCTTTAATGATTGTATCACCAGCTGCAATAGTAGGAGCTTCGCCCATATCTTTTTCAATACGTTTTGCAGTTACTTCTAAAACATTATTGACTGATGTCGCTTTTAAGTTGTGTAATTCATCATTTACTGCTGTTACAATATGGCCTGGTTTTAAAGCAAATAGTTCATC
The DNA here is from genome assembly GCA_045617525.1 of Solibacillus sp. Classification (GTDB taxonomy): domain Bacteria; phylum Bacillota; class Bacilli; order Bacillales_A; family Planococcaceae; genus JAZLIT01. Next base: position 28,934 of record JAZLIT010000070.1, read on the forward strand.
GCCGAAACCGCGGAAAGTATTTGTAGCATCTATAATAGTTGAAGCATTTGCTAAGTCTTCTTTTGCAATCGATGGTGTAGCAAATTGAAGGCCAGTTGATGTGTCAGTAATTAGCGTATGAATGATTGTTTTACCTTCAGTACCGTTCACCGTTATTTCGGCTTGCCCAGCGTTTTTAGCGTAAATAATGAGACTATTATCATTCAAAATCTGAGCTGTAATAACACCAGCGCCCGTTAAAGCATTAATTGTGTATGTGCTTAATGAAGTTAAACCAAGTTCTGCTGCTGTTAACGTATGTTGTACAACTGCATCACTTACTTCCATTTCGAATAGACCTTCAGCTGTTTTGGTAACTGTTACAGTGAAAATATCTGCTCCAACCTGGATTGTAGATAAACCCGCTTTTTGAGCGAAAATACGGTCTCCAATTGCCTTAACACTTGTTCCATCTAAAATTGTAACTGTTGAAGCAAGTTTTTCTGCCACAACATTATGCGAAATCGCAAATGTTTGGTTGGCATTGCGTGTAACGACAATGTTCATTAGTGCATTTACATTAGTGTCTAAAGTAGCTGTAGCCACAGCTTTACCGGATTGAGTTGCGTAAATAACATGATCTCGGATTTCTACTAGGCTTGTCGTCCATGTAGTACTTAATTGATCTTCAGCAGCTAATGCCTGTTGGGCAACTGTAGCTGTTAACGCTGTATTATTATTTGCAACAATAAGTACATGGTTCGGACCGTTATTTGGGCCAGTAGTTAAGTTATCTGAAACGACAAGGTCAGTCACACCTGTATTGGTGCCGTAAATATAAAGTTCTGAGCCATCTGTTTTAATGAACGTTCCAACTGATGTTCCTGTAGCTGCAACAGATTTAATTGTTGTTAAGTCCAAGTCAGTTGCTGTGAGTGTACGTAATGTGTGCTCGGTTGTTTCGGTATGGTATTGACCTGTCGCTGTATTTTTTGTGACACGTACTAGTGATGCCGATTCGTCACCTGTTTTAAATAGCATACTTCCAGTAGAAGTAATGAATGTCCCCTTAGCAGCTGTACGAGGCGCAACTGTCATTGTACTGTGTAGTAATGTGCCTGTAGTATCCAATTTTACTGGCGTACTCGTTACTTTTAATAAGCCATTTACAGTCTCAACCTTCACATTAACTAATCCAACGATTCCATTAGATTGCTGTAAGGTGATCGAAGTTGTCCCAGTTTTTAATGCAGTAATATTTAACCCAGTAGATGTTTCAGTTACACCGATTACTTCGGCATCAAAATCAGAAGCTAAAATGGATCTTGTAACTGTTTCTCCTTCAACTACCTCTGTAGTAACTTCTAAGTCCATATCGCTAAACTTGATGCTTTCAAATGCTGCTTGTGGTGTCACACTGAATGAGCCGTCTTCGCCACGTGTTACGCTGAATGTTAGTGTTTTTTCAGCACTATCTTTCACAGTTAATAATGTAGTATTAACGCCAGTTCCTGCATAAACGACTAGTTTCCCATCACGAACCTCAGCAGATGCAACATTTGGCACTGTATTTGTGATAGTTTCGATAGAAGAAGTTAAACCATATGTCGCAAAGTCGAATTGTACAGCTTTACGCTCATCTGCAGTTATTTCAAATTTCGAGCCTACTTTTGATGTTGTTAATGTTGTGCGGTAATTCGCTGTTAAAAATGTTTCTGTAGCTGAGCCGTTTAATGCGTAGGCAAGTTTTGATACGCTATCAATTTTAAAATTCGCTAATGAAACAGGTGCCTCTGTTAATTGGGCGCTCACGAATGTTGGTGTTGATGTAAAATGGTTGCTACTCGTATCGCGTGACACGTCTATAGAAATTAAACGGCCGTCTGTTGTTATTGCTGTTGTCGTTCCAGTGGCTTGGTAATATAAATCATTTGCTTTTATGCGAGCTGATGTACCTTCTAGTAGTGTTACACCTGTCATTTCTCCTGTTAATGTTCCTTTTGCAAGTACTGGAGGTGAAACGGTGCTATTAGCTGTTGTATGGTAAATGACTTGTCCATCTGCTGTTGTAATTACGATATCAGATACGCCGTCGATACCATCCTTGTAAATTACTAATTTATTTTCGGCCGCGTCCTCGTCTATAATCGCTTTTACACCTTTTAATATTGAGTTATCTACGGCATATGTGCCGCCTGCAACTGTTAAATCTAATGTTGTGAATGGAACACCTGCAGAGACTGTAAATGTATATTGCTCGGCATTTTCTGGTTTGCTAATTGTTACGCTATGGAGTTTATCACCTGCGTAAACAATAGCCGTACCTTCAGCAGTTGCATAAAATGCTTCGTTTGTGTAAGTTGTTTTTAATAAACTGCCATTTGTTACGGTATTTACTGTATCGCCAAAAGTATGTTGTAATAATTGTGCTTCAGCTGTTAATAAATTGCCAGATTTCACTGTTTGAACATTTACTAAGCCGTTTGCGAATTTTAATGCGGTATTACCTTGGTCTAGTGCATAAATTGTTAACTTATTATTAGCCCATACGCCACGAGCTTTCGAAGTCTGAACAGTTTCATTTGCAGTAAAGGCTAGGTCAGATAGCTCTTTTTTATCCACTTCGGCTTTTGTAATAGCGCCAGTCCCATTAACAGTTATATTGATAATCGCGTGATGTGTTCCATCTGTAACTTTAACTGCCACTGTTTGAGTTGTTGTTGCGCCGTTACTATAAATAGTTAAGCCAGTATTTTCATCGAGGCTAAGAGAAATAGCGCTTGGCGTGCCATATAGAACTTGCGCATCCGTAAATTTTGAAAGGCCGGCATCTGCTACTTCCACAAATTGACTAGAAATAGCCACATTGTTCATCGTGATTTTGCCATTTTCATCTTTTGATACATTCACTTTATAGATTGTACCGTCGTCATTAACTGTCGTTTCACCGATTGCTTTTGCATAAATAGTTTTCCCATCACCTGAAATTTCGATGATATCTGTATTTGTGCCTGTAATCGCTGTGAATGCATTACCTGCTTTAACAAGAGGACGTACATCAGCTGTTAAATAGCCATCGCTCTCCTTACGAGTAACATCGATAGCCTGGATACGATTATCAACTGTTAAATACGTATGCCCAGTTTTAAATGCATAAATTTTATTATCTTTGAAACGAGCGATTGTTTCGTCTTTTACAGCAACAGTGCCCGTGATGATTTTATCTTCTACAGCAACTTCGTGTTCGAGTAGGGCGGCGCCTAAATCTTTTAGACGAATCAACGTACGTAAACCGGTATCGGTTGCTTTGACTACAAATTCAGTAGCCGCTGTAGCTGTGCCAGTTAACTTACTATAGGCAATGACATTGTCACCTAGTAATCCAACATAGAATTTGTCGCTATCATAACCTGCCTCAATTGTCATTGCTGATGTTGAAGTGAATCCTAGGTCAGCTGCTGAGTAATTTACTGTACTAATTTCTTTAGGGTCAGAAATAATATAGTGTCCATTTTCGTCAATTTCAATTGCTACTTGTTGAATTGAATTCCCAACTAATAATTCTGCTGTACCTTGTCCGATGGCATAAATTTTACTGCCTACAATTTGAATGATGTTTGCGTCTTCTGTATGGATCAGTGTTGGTGATACAGTAGTTTCTTTTACTAGAACAGGGTGTACTGTAATCACATTCGAAGCATCTACTGTCACATTGACTATTGCTTTTTTACCTGTACTATCTGTAATGACAAGTGCAGTAGTACCAGTACTTACCGCGGTTAAGGTAATGGTATCTTGGTGTTCTGTTTTTGTCGCATAGGCTGTATTTAGACCGGTAGCGGTAATTGTTCCAGATAGGCCAAGACTTGTTGCAGTAAACGTTGTCCCTGGTAATACTTTATCTTTTAATTCATAGTGACCAAATTCATTTGTAGTGACACTGTATTCAACAATTGAATTATCTGCTAATCGTAATATAGCAGTAGTATCAGATTTTACAGCGTATACCGTTTTTTTATCCGCTGATAATCTTACGGCATCACCAGAAATGATTGTCGCCGCTTGTCCAAGGTTATTCTCTACAACATTTGAAGAGACTGTTCGTTTTGCTGTTCCTGTACCGGATACAGTTACATTGACAAATAGTCGATTATTACCTGTTCCTAATTCATAAGCTGCAGTACCTACCCCAAGTGCGTAAAAATCAACGTTTAAATCACTTAAAATATATGCACGAGCTACACCTGTACGAGACCATTGTGCTGGTTGTGTTGTGTTATAGCCATAGTTTGCTAAGTTTAATGCGTTTTGTTGGCCTTCAACTTCGGTTTCTAATACATTTCCTGCATCATCACGTTTCAAATATATATATGAAGTAATTGTTGTATCTGTTCCGTCGATGCCACCAGTTACTTCGATGCGTGTTTCTGTATCCTTTGTGATGTCGACTGATAGATCATTTCCAACGATTTCTGCTGACGTATTTGAGTTGGCTGGAGAGGTCGCAGATTTTAGTGTATCCATACCTAATGCATCTTTATTAATTGTTTTATTAAATGTTACGCTAGCTGTTGCATCAAAGCTATAAAGACCTGTATCAGGATTTAGTTTAAGTTTAATCACATAATTTGCACTATTAGCTAATGGTACAGAAATTGTTGCTTCATTATTCACTAGTCCTAATCCTGTCGCGTATAGTACACCATCTTTTAAATGGGCTGCTTCACTAGTAATTGATGCATCTGCTGCAAGTGTTACATTATTAGGAATCGTATGGGTAACGGCAGTAGGTGTAGAAGTATAGCCAGTACCATTTGCTGAAACGATTACGTTTATTGCTGTTGATTTTGTGCCGTCTGTTACACGGAAAGTTCGGTTGCCGACTTCGTGATTGTATACATAAATAGAATTGTCAGTTGTATTTACTTTTGCACGAGCTGGTAAAATGTCAATAGCAGATCCGACAACACTTGTTAATGTACCTAAGCCTAAATTTTCGGCTACTATTGCTACGCGATCGACTGTGTGCGTGTACGAAATAGTTTCAGGATCAGTAGAAGTGTCTGTCAATCTTGTTACATGTACAATAGTTTTTTCATTGTTTGTTGATGTTAAAGTAAGTGTTGCTGTTGTATCCATATTCATCGTAACAACTAATTTGCCGTTGTTATCTATTAGATATGATGTAAGGGCTGCATCGACTGGTGGTGCTGAGAAATTTGTCATATGCAAATCACTGGCATTTAAGATTAAGTTAGTAACTTCGATTGCTTCAATATCGTATTGATTGTTTGCCATGTTAACTGTCACATTGTATTGTTTCCCATTTGATAGGGTTACAACTGTTGAACCTGTTCCGACTGCGTATAAATCAAGGCCAACTGCACGAACAATCGGTTTACTAATATTTTTTACTGTCACACCAGTTTCTGCTGTTAAAGCTTCTTTTACCACCTCGAATGAGTCCACTGTAACTATGTCATCCGTTTTTGAAGATGTTACATTAACTATTGATTTTGTAGTTGTGTCCGCATCTGTAATAACAAAAGATGCTGCAGCTGCATTTTCTGCAAAAGCTTGTACAGTTGATCCATCATTATATAAGTGAATAAGTGCATTTGTTGGTGATAGGGTAACAAGATCAGCAGATTGTAAGTGTAAATCGTCTGCAATTGAAAGTTGTTTCGCTGATTTAGCGATGTTATACGTAATATTTGAACTTGTTGTAACAGATACAGCTGTTTTTATATCGTTATTACCGATAAAAATTGTTTCTGAACCATTTTGGATAGGATATAAATAAATTTTACCGTTGTTTGCTTTCCATTTCCCAACTAATGTGGCAGTTAACGCTACATCATCACCGTCAAAACCGAAAGCTGTAATTGGCAACTCAAGAGCTGTAAGCAATTCAGTTGTTAATTTATATTTTGTGCCTTCTAACTTAACTGTATAGCGATTTAGATTCGCGGCACTTGTAATCGAGAATGTTTCTTTTAAATTGGTTGGTAAAAGATAATTTTGAGTACCTTTTTTATAAATACGGAAGTCAGATTCACCCTGTAAAAACGTCACTTCATCAACTTCAGCTAAAAGAATTTTTTGTTCAGTAATAATTTTATTTGCATCTACAATAACATTGACTAATGTAGAATTCCCGTCTGAATCAGTTACTTTTAAAGTTGTTTCACCTGCGGAAACGGGTGTGAATACTAATTTTCCTAAGTCATTAACCGTATTGGTAATGATGCCTTCTTGTGAATAGTAAAAGTCATTCGAAATCGTACCTGTTAAATAAAGGTCTTCGGCTGATTTTACTTGTTCTGGTACGTAGGCGTTTTCTGTTTGAATTTTTGTAATTAATCCTTCAATTTGAGTGAGATTATTAAAGTTATTAGGATTCGCGTTTAATTGTGCAACATATTTAGATAGGAAAGAACTATCGAATGGCACAGAACTTGTCGTTGCAATCCGTTTTAACATATCGTAAATCATTTCAGGATTTTTACGTCCGTCTGACATTGAATAGTTGGCGATTGTTTTTAGTATCTTAATATATTCTTCAGGATGGCTTGATACAGTAATATCCACACCGTAAACTAAATTTTTAGCTACATAAATCTGTCTTTTCCCATCTAATTTTAAATCTGGAGCTGAGAATGCATACGTATTTAATCCATCCTCCTTTTCCCAATTCCCTGGAACAGTATTGTTGCTATATACAAGTTCGCCGTTACTGAAAATCAAAATATATTGTAAAGCCGCTGCAGGCGTTACATTGTCCGAAAATCTCGTTTTAATTTTAAAAGAATTTATCGTGGAACCGTCCATCAGTGTTACCGGTGCATGATCAGGTACATTGGCAATTGAGTAGCCTGTGAAATTACCGTTGTTTAGTTTGTATACGACAACTTTTGGTGTATCTGCAAATGGAATTAAAGATGTACCAGCTGTATATTCAATAGCATTTGAAGGTACTGCAGTCGTATTGATTACGGCATCTTCTGGTAATAGCACATATTTTAACGACTCTCCAGTGCCTAAGCTAGTTTCAATTTTGTAGTGACCAAATTTTTCGCGAACTAAAGTAGATGTGAACATCTTCGTATCTGTATGTTTTTTGAAGATGGCATGTGTTCTGTCTAAAAGTTCTAATCCGTTTAAAGTAATTTTAGATACAGTTACATTGATTAAATCTAACCATCCATTTGTGCCTGTTGCAGGTCCAGTAATTGTTAAATTTCCAATTATTTTTCCACTACCCGAAATGGCGATTGCTTGCTGTAAGTCGATTGTTAAATCATTTATAGGTGCATTTAGAGAAAGGTTTGTTACCCCGTTTGCTACTGCAACGTTTATAGCTGATACACCTGAAGAGGATAGCTCAGTTCCGTTGTTATTTATGGTTACTTTCGAAAATGGCTTGCCTTGTAAATCAATTTTTGTGTCTTTTCGTTGGACAGTTAAAGTTTGCCCTGAATAATCCCCATCTGTAAATGTTACCGTCATTGTTGTCGTGCTTAGTAAATTAGTAACTGCTGCAAAGGGGTTTAATGATGCAACGAGGGTTCTCATCGCTATCGGTCTAATTGGTGCATCAGCAATAATAATGTCAGCACTTTGTACATTATTAACTAGTACATTAGGTCGAGTAGATTTGATTGTTAAAGTCTGGCCAGCTGCACCAGAAATTTCAGAGAAGCTTCCCATAGCTGTAATATCAGCTTGTACGTTTTCAAATGAAAGTTGATCGGCTGTTGATGTTATTGATACTTTTTTGGTCCCTAAATTTTGTACTCTAGCTACATCCCCAATGAGTGTTACTTCTATAACATCTTGAAGACCGGCGCCATCGAAAGTTTCATTCGCCTGTAATGATAATGATTCGATAATTGGATTATTATTTTCATCCGTAGACATTGTAATTGAAGTAATATCTTCAAGGTAAGATGAAACGACAGCAGTTTGGTTTTCTGACATTGTATAAGTTTGACCAGCTATTGTTATTTTGTTTTCTTCTAAATTAACGGCTGTTTCGCCATTGATGTCTATAAATTCATCACCAGTAGAAGGTAATTCAGCGTCCGATTCACCACCAGTAGAAGGTAATTCAGAGTCCGGTTCATTACCAGTAGAAGGTAATTCAGAGTCCGGTTCATTACCAGTAGAAGGTAAGTCAGCGTCCGATTCATCACCAGTAGAAGGTAATTCAGCGTCCGATTCACCACCAGTAGAAGGTAATTCAGCGTCTGATTCACCATCAGTAGAAGGTAATTCAGAGACGGATTCACCACCAGTAGAAGGTAATTCAGCGTCTGATTCATCACCAGTAGAAGGTAAGTCAGCGTCTGATTCACCATCAGTAGAAGGTAAGTCAGCGCCTAATTCATCACCACTAGAAAGTAAGTCAGAGTCCGATTCATCACCAGTAGAAGGTAAGTTACCGACCGAATCACCACTTGGAGGAGTATTGTTGCTTCCATCATTGGCCTGAGTCTGATTATATCCATACAATTTTAATGCTTGTTCTAAGGTAAATACTTCATTTAATCGTTGAATCGCTTTAACTACAAGATTTTCATCAAATGTAATATTAGCGTTTGAACTATCTGGACCATCTATTAGGTCAATTGTAGCTGAACCAGAAATGGTTGTATTTGCGGCAATCAAAATGCTGCTAAATAGTCCTTTTAATAAAAGAGTCCTAGTTGCTAATGCATTTAAGTATGTAATAACCGAATTATTATTTGTTAAATTTAAAGTGTTAGTTAAACTAATTAACTCTGAAATTTGTGAATTTGTAATAATAAGCTCGGATTTTTGAACAGCATGGGTATTTGTCAGGGCTGCTGTTTTTTGATTTTCTTGAACGATTAGTTGATTTGATTTAACTCCGCTAAGATTTTTGAACGTTGAAGGAATACTTAACTCATCAATCATTAGATTTTTGCCATCTAATTCTTTTGCGGTATGGGTTAAATGCAATTTTTCGATATGAGTAATCGTATTTTCAGTTGTCTTGAATACAATCTCGGCATTTAATAAAGAAGCTCGATTAGCTGTGTTTTCTAAAAAACTAGATGTTTCAAATTCATAATTTACACCATTAACAGTAATTACATTAGTTGATACAGCTGTAATAATTCCTGAAATTGTTGTAGTTGATTTAACGTTTTTTTCAGCGCGCATGACAAAAGATGCTACCTCGCCACGTGTCACATGATTTGATGGGGAGAAGGTAGTTTTTGATGTACCCAATGTAACACCCTGGTTGAATAGTGCAGAAATGTAGTCATAAAAGTCAGAATTTTCTTTAACATCTGTAAATGGATGACCTACGTCGGAAGTCAAATTAAATCCGATGGCAATCATTTTAGAGATTTCACCACGTGTAATGGTTTGTTCTGGTTTAAATGTTTGATCACCATAACCTGAAATGATTTGTTGATCTGCTAATGCCGCAATAAACGGGAAGTAGAGACTATCTGTACTTACATCAGTGAAATTAGGATTTTTAACATTTCTCAATTCAAGATTTAAAGTAGAAGCAATTATTTTGGCAGCTTGTTCACGTGTTATTGGCATTTCTGGTTTGAATGTCCCATCGCCAAATCCATTTAAAATACCGCGCTCAAATAACTCAAGTATTGCATTTTTATGTACATTATTTTCGATATCTAAAAAGTTTGCAGCGGAGATGGGAGCCACTAGTGTGCTAAAACTACTAGCAATTAATACTCCGGAAGTTGCAGTTTTCAAAATACGTTTTTTTGATGTTGGTTTGCTCATTTTATGCCTCCTAATAGTAATTAAATAGTTATACAGAGTCTATATCGGCTATTAGTAGTAGATTATTACTTTTATGGGATATTGAATGATTAGGGTTGTAGCACAAAATTTTATTTTCATATGGAAAATAAAATATATTAGACGATAAAAATTATAGTTAATACGGAATGGATAACAAGGAGGCTGAGAATATGCGTATTGAATCACAAAGCATGGAGTTAGTAAGTAAATCAAATTTAAATTCTACTCCAGCTAAATCGGTTACATCTACCGAGAGGATTGATCAATCTATAGTAGATTCGCAGAAACAAAAAGTTCAAGTTTCAACTCAAAAGTCAACTGTTCGTGAAGAAGGCAAGGACGCCAATTTAAAAAAACAACTAGAAGAAGCGGTATCAACAATGAATGAATTATTGGACCCACAGCATAAATCGGCTAAATTCGTTTTTCATGAGGGTTTAGATCAATATTATGTGCGCTTAATTGATGCAGAGACTGAGGAAGTAATTAAGGAAATACCACCGGAGCGCTTATTAGATGCATTTTACGAAATGCAAAAGCTCGCAGGAATGATTGTAGACGAGAAGGTTTAATCTTAGGAGGTAATAGATTATGGTAACACGTGTTGGTGGATTAGCATCAGGAATGGACATCGATGGTTTAGTAGAAAAATTAATGAGTGCAGAACGTACCCCTTATAATAAATTAACGCAAACAAAGCAAAAATATGAGTGGCAACGTGATGCATATCGAGATGTAAACACAAAGGTAAAGGCATTTGATGATTTTCTATTCAATGACATGACGCTTCAAAAGGATTTTTATAAGAAAACCGTAGTAAGTACAAATTCAGCTGTAAGTGCAGTAGCAACAACCGCTGATAATGGACAATCTTTAACAATTGGCTCTGTGACTCAGCTTGCGAGATCAGGTAATGCAAAAACGGGTGGCGTTATTGCTAAAGGAACTGAGGGAACAAAAACATTAGCAGAACTAAATGTTTTATCTTCGGGTTCAACTCAAGAAGTTTCTATGAAAGTATTACAAAAAGACGGCACGATGAAAGATGTTAAAGTAGAATTTTTAAGTGATGATACACTTGATTCGGTTATTTCGAAATTGAAAAAAGATACGGGCTTAAATGCTTTTTATGATAAACAATCGGGTCAAATCTCAATTTCAACACAGGCAACAGGTGTTGCGGATTCTTATCCAATAACGCTAAATGGTGAAGATGAAAATCATAATCCAATTGAAGTTATTAGACAGACTACTGCTAGTGTATATGTTGAGTCGGGCTCAAACTTCTTTACAAGCCTTGGATTTGAGAATGGGAAATCTTTAATTACTAACGGTCAAAATGCAAAAGTGACAATTAATGGTGCAGAAATTGAACGTAAATCAAATACGTTTAATATCGATGGTTTCGATATTACATTAAATAACACATACAATGGTGATGTGGGTCAACCTATCGACCTTACTACTAAAGTTGATACGGATAATATGGTCGATAAAATCAAGAAATTTGTTGAAACGTATAATGGATTAATTGAGTCGTTAAATGGACTTACTAAAGAAGCTCGCTTTCGCGATTATGCACCTTTAACCGAAGAGCAAAAGAAGGATATGGATGAAAAGGAAATTGAATCATGGGAGAAACAGTCAAAATCAGGGATTCTTCGTGGGGATTCGATTTTAAATTCAGTCTTAAACAACATGCGTACAACAATGTACTCTTCTGGTGGGGGAAAACAAGATATTCGAGCAACTGCTACGGATCCTAGTCAAAATTTTATTAATTCCTTATATGAAATGGGTATTACTACTTCAAGTAAAACTTCAGATCGTGGTAAATTAGAAATTAATGAAACAAAATTACGAGAAGCGATAGAAAAAGACCCAGAACAAGTTTTTAAAACGTTTACTGATAATACAAAGGGTAACGAAGGAATTGTTCAAAAGCTGCGTAGTAATTTACAAGCAACTACGATAGATATTGAAAAAAAAGCAGGTAAGTTAGATTCTGTCAACGCTACTTTTACATTAGGACGCTATTTAAATGATACAGAAGACCGTATCGATAACTGGAAATCAAAATTAGCGAATATCGAAGCACGCTATTGGAAGCAATTTGGCGCAATGGAATCAGCTATTAATAAAGCAAATCAGCAGTCTTCTTCATTATTTGCAGGTCAAACACAATAATTTGAAATTGGAGCTAACTTAAAATGGAATACATGAAAGATTTACTCCAAGTATCAGCAAAGCTTTATAAGCACTTAGCGAATGTTCCTAAATCAGAAGATCGTTATGAGTATATTGCTCAAATAGATCTTCTGCTTGAAGAGCGAGGTACACTTATTGATCAACTAATTAATTCTAATTTTGTCTTTAATGTACAAGATGAATCCCATAAAATGCTTTATGAATTAGATAGAGGAATTCGTGAACGTTTGGCAAAAGTAATGGATATCGTTAAGTTAGATATGAAAGATTTACAAAATGCTAAAAAGAACGAAAAACAATATTTTAATCCATATAGTGATCTTCAAACAATGGACGGCATGTATTATGATAAGAAGAAATAAATTCAAGCTATAAAGGAGTGTCTCTATTGGCAACACAAACAAATGCATATAATGCATATAAACAAAACAGTGTAACAACAGCTTCGCCAGGTGAGCTAACGTTAATGTTATACAATGGTTGCATTAAGTTCATCGGTCATGCGAAAAAGGCGATCGCTGAAAAAAATATTGAGCAACGTAATTATAATGTTCAAAGAGCACAAGCTATTATTTATGAACTAATGTCTACATTGAAAATGGATATTGAAATTTCGAAACAGATGTTACCGCTTTATGAATATATGAATAGTCGTTTAACGGATGCTAATATCAAAAATGATAGTGCAATCTTAGACGAAGTAGAAGGCCTAGTAACAGAATTCCGTGATACATGGAAGGAAGTTATCAAAAAAACACGTCTAGAGCAGTATTCTACGGGTACTGAAAAAATTTAATGTTTATATTAAAAGCTCACCTATACAGGTGGGCTTTTTGACCTTTATACTAGATGTAAATATATTTCCAAAAGGAGATCAAAAAATGCAACCACTTTATAAAGTATGGGTTGAGAAATCTTACTATCAGGAAGAGTTAGCACAGCTTTCACCCGATGACATTGAAGATCGTTTTTATCAAGCTGTTCCATTTGGGACGGGCGGTATGCGTGGGAAATTAGGTGCAGGGACGAACCGTATTAATGTACATACGATTCGATTGGTGGCTGAAGGGTTAGCGCAGCAAATTAAGTCGCAGGGTGAGCTAGCGATGGCGCGTGGGGTAGTGATTGCATACGATACACGTCATTTCTCACAGGAGTTTGCGTATGAGACGGCGGGTGTTTTAATTCAGCATAATATTCAAGCTTATGTGATGACGGAGAGTCGTCCTACGCCGGAGTTGAGTTTTGCGGTTCGTTATTTTAATGCGATGGCTGGTGTTGTCATTACGGCGAGTCATAATCCGAAAGAATATAACGGTTTTAAAGTCTACGGGGATGATGGGGCGCAGTTGACGCCACAATTTGCGGATGAAATTGTAGCGCATATGAATGCGGTAGAGGATATTTTTGCGATTCCATCTTTAACGCTTGCGGAAGTTCAGCAATCAGCGCTTTGTGTTGAAGTACTTGAAAAAATTGATGTACCTTATGAGCGTGCGGTAGCAACGTTAAGTTCGACTTCGAATAACAAGGCATTTCCAATCGTCTATACGCCACTTCATGGAGCTGGGCTTATTCCGACAACGCGAATTTTGCGGAATGCAGGATTTTCAAATGTGTTTGTGGTTGAAGAGCAGGCTGTACAGGACGGGGCTTTTCCAACTGTAACGTCGCCGAATCCGGAAGAGGCTGATTCGTTTAAACTGGCGATGGAATTAGGCCGAGAAAAAGCTGCGAAATTACTTTTAGCGACAGATCCAGATGCGGACCGTTTAGGTGTTGCTGTGTGGGCTGGCGAGGATTATCAATTGTTAAATGGCAATCAGCTTGGGGCACTGCTGTTGCATTATATTTTAAGTACACGTGAAATTCCGAAAAATGCTGCGATGCTGAAAACAATCGTGACGAGTGAGTTTGGTACCGCGATTGCAAAGTATTTTAATGTTGAAACGTTTAGCTTATTAACAGGCTTTAAGTTTATTGCTGAAAAAATTGCGGAGTGGGAAAAAACGGGCGACTACCGGTTTATGTTTGGCTATGAGGAAAGCTATGGTTATTTAGCTGGCGATTTTGTGCGCGATAAGGATGCTGTTCAAATTGCGTTATTAACAGCTGAGATGGCTGCATATTATGATGAGCAAGGGAAAACGTTGCTTGATGCACTCCATACTTTATATGAGCAGTTTGGCTATTACCAAGAAGCACTCATTTCAAAAACGTTTGATGGAATTGAAGGGCAAAAGAAAATCGAACAAATTATGCATACCTTCCGTCAAAATTCGCCAACTGCATTTGCAGGATTGGAAGTTGTAAAGGTGGAAGATTATTTACCTGAAAGTATTGATGGGCTACCTACAGCCGATGTAATTAAGTTTATTTTGAGTAATGGTGCCTGGATTTGCGTGCGTCCATCTGGTACGGAGCCAAAGTGTAAATTCTATATTGGTGTAAAATCAGATAGCTTTGAACAATCGCAGGAGATGATTTCAATGCTTCGTGAGGAAATTTTAATGACTATCAATAAAATATAAATTAATTTTAAAATGATTTTAATAGATTCGTCCAATTGACTTAATTTCACGTGGTTTAAATGGGATTTTAATAGAACTTATTATCCTTTTGCAGCTGAGCTAGAGTGAATTATCTTTCAATAATATAGTGGAAAAAATAGTAAAATAAAGTTATGATAGTTTTATTAATAAGTGTTCGTTTTTTCACAGTATTTGCGGGATTATAAATATTCATTTGGGGTGAAGTTCATGTATTTTAAACGTGGTGAAAGTTTCCGTTTCGCTTTTAAGGAACCTTTAAAGGCAAAATTTAATTTGTTAATCGAGGGCAAGCCTGAAGATGTAGAGAAGACGCAATATGATGGTGAAATTATAGATATTAGTCCCAATGGCATGAAGATATTTTCGAAAGCAGATTTTGGGGAACATAATCAGCTACTACAATTTGACCTTCATTTTCAATTGGATGAGGCCCAGATTCATGCTGTGGGCGATATTATTTGGCAACGCCAGCATATCGGAGGCAAACAATATGGCTTAACTTTTCTTCAACAACCTAAACTCGAAACTTTGATTATTACAGAATTAAAGGCACGTAGAAGAAAAGAAGTACTTAATAAACCGTAAAAATCCTTAATGTAAAATGTTCTTCCGGATTTTGTCGAAACTTAAATTTTTTTGTTTTGAAGGAGGAATCTTCTATAGTTATGTTGAACATTATATATATAGCCGAAATAAAGGGGGACGTTTTTTATGCTAAATTTTAACATTCGTGGTGAAAACATCGATGTAACTCCAGCGATTCGTGAGTATGTTGAAAGTAAGGTCGAAAAGATCGAGCGTTATTTCAATGAGGATCTCAATGCGAACGCAAACGTCAATCTAAAGGTTTATAATTATAAGCAAACAAAAGTAGAAGTAACAATTCCAATGAAAAATTTAACGCTGCGTGCAGAAGAACGTCACAATGACATGTATGCTGCAGTTGATCTAATTGTCGATAAACTAGAGCGTCAAATTCGCAAACATAAAACAAAAGTGAGTCGTAAATTCCGTGGTAATGAAGGTGCTGGTGCTTATTTTGCGAACGTTTTGCAATCAGACCCAGATTCATCGACTGAGGAAGATTACGTAATCGTTCGAACAAAGCAATTCGACTTAAAGCCAATGGATCAAGAGGAAGCAATTCTCCAAATGAATATGCTTGGACATGATTTCTTTGTGTTTACAGATGGGGATTCTGAGGGAACGAACATTGTTTATAAACGAAAAGATGGAAAATACGGCTTAATTGAAACAAATTAAATAGTAGATATAGAAAAGCCTTCTTTCAACGGAAGGCTTTTTTGCGCCTTTGAAGAAGTATAATTAGATAAAAAAATTTTGAGGAGGTACACCATATGTTTAAAGCGTATAAATTTCGAGTTGAGCTGCAGGACGTGGAGCCGAAAGTTTGGCGGACGTTTATCATTCCGGCAGAAACGACATTTAAACGATTACATGATACGTTACAATTTGCGATGGGCTGGCAAGATGCCCATATGTATGAGTTTAGGCGAGAGTTTCCTTTTGCAAAAGTAGAAATTGTGTGCGATGAAGAGATTTATGAGGAACATGTATGGCGTTTGAGAAATTACCGTGAACGCTTGGCGATGGGGGAAGAATTGCATGAGTTTGATTTGAGATGGCTTGAGCGGGCTCGGAAAATTCAAATACAAAAAGCTTGGACGTTTAAGTTGCCACGTTATTTTGCCAATGTGGGGGACACAATCGAGTATTGCTATGATTTTGGGGATAATTGGTGTCATAGCGTTACGCTTGAAGCAATTATCGATGATTATCCTGTTGGACATCCGCAGCTACTAGAGGCAGAGGGGCTTTGTCCGCCTGAAGATGTCGGTGGGTCTCGCGGTTATGAGCAGTTTCTCGCGGCATGGAATGATCCAACGCATGAGGAGCATGAAGCGATGCGTACATGGGGCGAGGGGCATTTTGAAGAAAACTTTGATAGTAGCCATGTGAATTATTTAATGGCCGATTTACTAAAGCTAAAAAAAGTAAAGAAATAGTGGATGGGAAAACGTAGTGAGGTAAATAATTACTACATTACATTTTCTGTGTAAATAAGTGCATTTTTATGTGAAATTTATGAAAATGTACAATTTCTTTCATAAAATCGAATGACAATTTGCACCTAGTGTATGGAAAATGGTAAAATGAAAGGTGAAACTAAACGGGAAGTGACTAATTCATGCTAAATATTCTAAATAAAATGTTTGACTTCAATAAAAAAGAATTAAAACGATTAGAAAAGATTGCAGATCAGGTTGAGGCATTAGCGGGTAAAATGGACGCAATGTCTGACTCAGAGCTACAGGCGAAGACAGATGAATTTAGAAAGCGTTATGCAGATGGTGAAACGTTAGAAGCTTTATTACCTGAAGCATTTGCGGTTGCACGAGAAGGCGCTAAGCGTGTGCTGGGTATGTACCCATTCCGCGTGCAAATTATGGGTGCTGCGGCACTACATGAAGGTAATATCGCAGAGATGAAAACGGGTGAAGGTAAAACGTTAACATCAACTATGGCGGTTTATTTAAATGCAATTACAGGTAAGGGCGTTCACGTTGTTACAGTTAATGAATACCTTGCTGGGCGTGATGCAAGTGAAATGGGTGAGCTGTATAATTGGCTTGGCTTAACGGTTGGATTAAATTTAAATAATTTAAATAAAGATCAAAAACGTGAGGCGTATGCATCAGACGTTACATACTCTACGAATAATGAATTAGGTTTCGATTACTTACGCGACAACATGGTTCTATATAAAGAGGAGCGCGTTCAGCGTTCACTTTATTTCTCTGTAATCGATGAGGTTGACTCGATTTTAATCGATGAAGCACGTACGCCATTAATTATTTCTGGTCAAGCAGGTAAAACAGCGCAGCTTTATGTGCAGTCAAATGCATTTGTGCGTATGTTAAAAATTGAAGAAGATTACAATTACGAGGAATCGACAAAAGGCGTAACGTTAACGGAAGCAGGAATCGAAAAGGCCGAGCGTGCTTTTGGTATTGAAAACTTATTCGATATTACTCATGTGCGTTTAAATCATGCAATCAACCAGTCATTAAAGGCGCATGCTTCTATGCATCTTGATGTAGATTATGTTGTGCAAGATGGCGATGTTGTAATCGTTGATGGCTTTACTGGTCGTTTAATGAAAGGCCGTCGCTATTCTGATGGTTTACATCAAGCGATTGAAGCTAAAGAAGGTCTAGACATTCAAAATGAATCGATGACTATGGCGACAGTTACGTTCCAAAACTATTTCCGTATGTACGATAAGTTATCTGGTATGACAGGTACTGCGAAAACGGAAGAAGAGGAATTCCGTAACATTTACAATATGAATGTTATTTCGATTCCAACGAATCAACCGATTACACGTGATGACCGTCCAGATTTAATTTTTGCTTCGATGACTGGTAAATACGAAGCGGTTGCGAAGGAAATTGCAGAGCGTCATCGCGAGGGACAACCTGTGCTGGTTGGTACCGTTGCGATTGAGACATCTGAAATTATTTCAAATCTATTGTCGAAACATAAAATTCCACATAACGTGCTAAATGCGAAAAACCATGAGCGCGAGGCGGAAATTATTTTAAATGCTGGTCAAAAAGGTGCAGTTACAATTGCCACTAACATGGCTGGCCGTGGTACTGACATTAAACCAGGTGAAGGTGTAATGGAGCTTGGCGGTTTAGCTGTTATTGGTACAGAGCGTCATGAATCTCGCCGTATTGATAATCAGCTGCGTGGTCGTTCTGGTCGTCAAGGGAATCCTGGGGTTACACAATTTTATCTATCATTAGAAGATGAATTAATGCGACGCTTTGGTTCGGACAAGATGAAATCGATGATGACAAGACTTGGTATGGATGATTCGCAGCCAATTCAATCGGGCATGGTTTCCCGTGCGGTTGAATCTGCGCAAAAACGTGTTGAAGGTAATAACTTTGATTCACGTAAGCGTTTATTACAATATGATGATGTTTTACGTCAACAACGTGAAATTATTTATACAGAGCGTTATCAAGTTCTAGAAACAGAAAATATGCGTGAACTTGTTGAGTCAATGATCAATGAAGCGATTGCAAATGCGGTAGCAGTGCATACGCAAGGTGAGCAAGAGAATTGGACACTTGCTGCGTTAGTAGATTATATTGCTGCGAACCTGTTAGAAGAAGGTGCTATTACGGAGGCTGAATTAGCTTCGAAATCACCGGATGAAATGATCGAATTAATTACAACGAAAGTAATCGAGCGCTATAATGAGAAGGAAGAACTTTTAACACCTGAGCGTATGCGCGAGTTTGAAAAAGTAATTTTACTTCGCTCGATTGACTCGAAATGGATTGATCATATCGATGCGATGGATCAGCTGCGCCAAGGGATTCACCTACGTGCTTATGGTCAAAATGATCCACTGCGCGAATACCAATCAGAAGGTTTCGCAATGTTTGAAGAAATGCTCGTTTCGGTACGTGAAGATGTTGCGAAATATGCAATGAAGGCAGAAATTCAAAATAATCTTCAGCGTGAAGAAGTGGCGAAGGGGCAAGCGGTTAACCCGAAAGAAGAGGGTGCACCAAAGCCGAAGAAAATGCCGGTTCGTAAAGCCGAAGCAATTGGCCGAAATGATTTATGCCCATGTGGTAGCGGCAAAAAATATAAAGCGTGTCATGGTAAAGACGCATAATTTTTGGGACGCATTTGTAGTTGCTTAAACAGGTGTATGAATACTTTAAATTTAGCCGCGGCTGCCCTTTTAGGTGGCCCGGTTTTTACTAATTTATAATGAAGATTTCCGCAAGTTGACGGATACTTCATTTACGGAGGAATATCATGATTGAATTATCAGATGTAAGAAATGCCCTAGAAATAACTGCCACGAAATTAGCAGACTTCAGGGGGTCTCTTTGACTTAGAAAACAAAGAGGCGCGTATTCAAGAGTTTGATGAAATGATGTTAGTGCCGGATTTTTGGAATGACCAAAATGGCGCACAAACGGTAATCAATGAAGCAAATGCGATTAAAGCCGTTGTAAATGAATATAATGATTTAGGCAATGCACAGGAAAATTTAGAAATGATGCTTGAACTTTTACGCGAAGAGCCAGATGAAGAGTTACTCGAAGATCTTGGCACAGAGCTTGCAGATTTCCAATCAAAAGTGGCAGATTTTGAACTTCAAATGCTATTATCTGAGGAATATGATCGTAATAATGCAATTTTAGAGTTACACCCAGGTGCTGGTGGTACGGAATCACAGGACTGGGGTTCAATGTTACTGCGTATGTATACGCGTTGGGCAGAGAAGCGTGGCTTTAAAGTTACGACAATTGATTATTTAGCGGGCGATGAGGCAGGTATTAAATCCGTTACGCTATCAATTACGGGCCACAATGCATATGGTTATTTGAAGGCAGAAAAAGGCGTTCACCGTTTAGTGCGTATTTCACCGTTCGATTCATCGGGTCGCCGCCATACTTCATTCGTGTCTTGTGAAGTTATGCCGGAATTTAATGATGAAATCGAAATCGAAATTCGTACGGAAGATTTGAAAATTGATACGTACCGTGCAACAGGTGCAGGTGGACAGCATATTAATACGACGGATTCTGCTGTTCGTATTACCCATCTTCCAACAAACACAGTTGTGCAGTGTCAGGCTGAGCGTTCTCAAATTAAAAACCGTGAAAAATGTATGCATATGTTAAAGGCAAAACTTTATCAATTAGAGCTTGATAAACAACAAGCAGAGCTAGACGAAATTCGCGGAGACCAGAAGGAAATTGGCTGGGGCTCTCAAATTCGTTCTTACGTATTCCATCCATATTCAATGGTGAAGGATCACCGTACAAGTGAAGAAACAGGAAATGTTAGTGCGGTGATGGACGGCGATTTAGATGCCTTCATCAATGCTTACCTACGTTCAAAAATTTAATAGATGCCAGAATTGCGATTCATTTGCGTTAAAATGAATCGCAATTTTTTTGTTTCGTTTGAGTTGAAAAATTCAGTGTGTCGGTGTAAAATCAAAATAAGAACAAACGTTCTAATTAAGAGGTGATGCAAATGACACATATTCCAAATGAAGCGATTCCGGATTTTGAAGTGGGCATTTATTTACCGATGCTCTTAATTATCGTAAATCATGATATTGACAGTATTAAACAGGGAAATTTTAAGTTGAAGGAACCATATCTTCAGTTACTTTTAGGTGTGAAAGCAAAAATCGAACAGGATTTAAGCGAAACGAAGATACGTTTCAAGCGGGAGAAAATGAAATTAAGGCGCGGAGCTAAGGATAATCTGTTTACAGAATACTATTTTTACTTTGATCAAATGATTGAACTGAGGAGATATTCTAATATTCGGTTACGTAATCATAGTGAGTATTTATTCGGGCGTTATTTAAATGGGCAATCACTCAAATCATAGGGTTTGGGAAATTAGGATGTTGCTTTGTTAAGTATTGATAGAAGAAGATGGCACGAACGTAAAGACCACAAAATGCCTGATATTGGACGGGTAAAGTTAGTTCTTGACCATTTACGAGGGTAACAGTTGTTTCGAGATCAACAGCTGCAATATTAGTGATGGAACGGAAGTTGAGCCAAACATTTCCTGAGCTGCGCGGAGAATAAATAGAGAAAAAGATAACGGGTTTGTGTTCGGAATCGTAGGAAAGTATGATAGGGAGTTTATGCACACCTGTCGGGAAGAAGCGTTTTGCATGGAATTTGGATCTTTCTAGAGGGACACTTTGTACGCGGCATGAGGTGCGGATAACTCGAAGTATTGATTTTGGACAATCAAATGTACCGTCCTTGTCAATGATGGATGTGTAATAGCGGTTGTTTACTAGCTTAGATTGCATCACATACGTTTTGTCGGTAATTAGATAAGCATCTAGTTCAGTTAATGTCATAAAAATTCCTCCAATCTCTTTTTTTTAATAATAAAACAAAAATTCGACAAAAAGCAATATGAATATAGTTTCATTAAAAAAATTAAAATCAAAAAATATTGCAAAATTTTCGTAATTTTCTTATAATAAGTAAAAGGGTATCGGGGTGATATCGATGGATAAGTTTTACTCGTATACAGATTTCTTAAAGGTTATCGGCCAGTGTACAGAAGAAACCCAGCATGAGCAGTTGCTAAATGAAATTTATTTAGATTTATTTTTAAATAGGCTTCAACGGCTTCATCGCATCGAACAATTATTACGCATTATCGACCATACTTTAGATGAACGCAATGAACACGATTTCTACTTGTACACAGATGAACTACTTGCTTTACAGCAACAATAAATAAATCCGCGGTACGTACTTTAAAAGTGCATACCGCGGATTTTTTGCACATTCAAAAGAATGTACGTTCGCTTTTTATCGTAATTAAAAAATGGGTATGCTAAAATAAAGTTAATAAAAGGTATAAGGGGCGAGCCAAATATGGAGCAACAATTTCAATTACATTCGGCGTATAAGCCAGATGGAGATCAGCCTACAGCAATTGTCGAACTTATAGAAGGGGTGAAGCAGGGCAAGCGCCATCAAACATTATTAGGTGCGACGGGAACAGGGAAAACATTTACGATTTCGAATGTAATAAAAGAAGTAAAAAAGCCGACGCTAGTCATGGCGCATAATAAAACGTTAGCTGGCCAGCTTTACAGTGAGTTTAAGGAGTTTTTTCCGGATAATGCGGTTGAGTATTTTGTCAGCTACTATGATTATTATCAGCCGGAAGCCTATGTGCCACAGACGGATACATTCATTGAAAAAGATTCAAGCATAAATGATGAAATTGATAAGCTGCGCCATTCGGCAACATCGGCATTGTTTGAGCGTAAGGATGTCATTATTATTGCATCGGTTTCTTGCATATACGGTTTGGGTTCACCCGAGGAATACCGAGAGATGTTGGTGTCGATTCGGACGGGAATGGAAATTGAGCGTAATCAGCTTTTACGTAAGCTAGTGGACATACAATATGAACGTAATGATGTAAGTTTTACGCGGGGAACGTTCCGCGTGAGAGGCGATGTAGTTGAAATTTTCCCAGCATCACGTGATGAAAGTTGTATTCGCGTAGAGTTTTTCGGTGATGAAATTGAGCGGATTCGAGAGGTAGATGCGCTAACTGGTGAAATTACAGGTGAACGTGATCATGTTGCTATTTTCCCAGCATCCCACTTCGTTACACGTGAAGAGAAAATGCTGAAGGCTATTGAAAATATTGAAGTGGAGCTTGAAGGGCAGCTTGAAAAGTTTCGTTCGGAAGATAAGTTACTAGAGGCACAACGCTTGGAGCAACGCACGAATTATGATTTAGAAATGATGAAGGAAATGGGCTTTTGTTCGGGTATTGAAAATTATTCGCGTCATTTAACGCTGCGTGATTCAGGCGCAACGCCGTATACATTGCTTGATTATTTCCCAGAGGATTTTCTATTAATCGTTGATGAAAGTCACGTTACATTGCCGCAGGTACGTGGGATGTACAATGGTGACCAGGCACGTAAATCAGTGTTAGTGGAGCATGGCTTCCGTTTACCGTCTGCGCTTGATAATCGTCCGTTAACATTTGATGAATTTCAAGCCAAAATTCCGCAAGCGATTTACGTGTCCGCGACGCCAGGGAATTTCGAATTGGAGCATACACCTAAGATGGTGGAGCAAATTATTCGTCCGACAGGGTTACTCGATCCAACGATTGATGTGCGTCCGATTGAGGGCCAAATTGATGATTTAATCGATGAAATTCATGAGCGTATTCGTAAAAAAGAACGTGTTCTTGTGACGACATTGACGAAAAAAATGTCAGAGGATTTGTCCGCTTATTTAAAAGAAATGGGCTTGAAGGTGGAGTATTTACACTCTGAAATTAAGACATTGGAGCGTATTGAAATTATTCGGGAACTGCGCAAAGGGACGTATGATGTGCTAATCGGGATTAACCTATTACGAGAAGGACTTGATATTCCAGAGGTTTCGTTAGTCGTGATTTTAGATGCGGATAAGGAAGGTTTTCTTCGCTCAGAGCGTTCATTAATTCAAACAATGGGACGAGCTGCACGTAATTCGAACGGGCATGTCATTATGTATGCAAATAAAATGACAGATTCAATGATCAAGGCAATCGGTGAAACGAAACGTCGTCGTACGTTGCAGCAAGAGCATAATGAAAAACATAACATTACACCGAAAACAATCATTAAAAAAATTCCTGAGATCATTCGTGCAACACAGGCAGCTGAAGAGGAAGAATCCTATGTAACGAAATTATTAAAGGGAAAAAAATTCACAAAGGTAGATCGCGAAAAGCTGATTGCCAATTTAGAAGTAGAAATGAAAGAAGCTGCAAAAGCGCTTGATTTTGAACGTGCAGCAGATCTCCGAGATACATTATTTGAGCTGAAGGCAGAAAGGTGACCGACATGAAAAATACTGAAATTATCGTACAAGGTGCACGTGCGCATAACTTAAAAAATATTGATGTGACAATTCCACGCGATAAGCTTGTTGTAATAACGGGCTTATCGGGCTCAGGTAAATCTTCCCTTGCATTTGACACGATTTACGCAGAGGGACAGCGCCGATATGTGGAGTCACTATCTGCTTATGCACGTCAATTTTTAGGGCAAATGGACAAGCCAGATGTGGATTTAATTGAGGGCTTATCACCAGCGATTTCAATTGACCAAAAGACGACGAGCAAAAATCCACGTTCAACTGTAGGGACGGTTACGGAAATTTATGATTATTTACGCTTGCTGTATGCACGTGTTGGGAAGCCAATCTGTCCAGAGCATGGGATTGAAATTACATCGCAAACAATTGAGCAAATGGTGGATCGTTTAGTGCAATATCCGGAACGCACAAAAATGCAGTTACTTGCGCCGATTATGGAAGGACGCAAAGGCACGCACGTTAAGCTGCTGGAGGATTTAAAGAAGCAGGGCTATGTACGTGCACGTGTAGACGGTGAGTTGCGTGATTTAGACGACAATATCGAATTGGATAAAAATAAAAAGCATACAATCGAGGTAGTGATTGATCGTGTCGTGATGAAAGCTGGTGTTGAAGCACGATTAAGTGATTCATTGGAGTCTGCATTACGTTTAGGTGAGGGACGTGTTCTGGTCGATGTGATGGAGCAAGAGGAGATTTTATTTAGCGAGCATCATGCTTGTCCACATTGTGGCTTCTCGATTGGTGAGCTTGAGCCACGCATGTTTTCGTTTAACAGCCCATTTGGTGCATGTACGACATGTGATGGGCTTGGGATGAAGATGGTAGTAGATCCGAGTCTCGTAATTCCGGATAAAAATTTAACATTAAATGAACATGCGATTGCGCCATGGGAGCCAACAAGCTCGCAGTATTATCCACAGCTATTAAAGGCTATCTGTACATTTTATAGCATTCCAATGGATGTACCTGTAAAAGACTTACCAAAGGCGCAGCTCGATAAAATATTAAAGGGTTCGGGTAAGGATGAAATTCCATTTGATTACACGAATGATTACGGGCGTCGCACAAAGCAAATGGTTCAATTTGAAGGCGTTTTTCGTAATATTGAGCGCAGGTTCCGAGATACGAGCTCGGATTATATTCGTGAGCAAATGCAAAAATATATGACACAGCAACATTGCCCATCTTGTAAAGGGAATCGCTTAAAACCAGAAACACTTGCGGTGAAGATAGAAGGCAAGCATATTGCAGAGGTGACAAGTTACTCAATTATCGAGGCGAATTTATTTTTCGAACAGTTAAAGCTATCTGAAAAAGATATGCAAATTGCAAAACTAATTTTCCGGGAAATATCAGAGCGTTTAGGGTTTTTAGTGAACGTAGGATTAGATTATTTAACATTATCACGAGAGGCAGGTACATTGTCTGGCGGTGAAGCGCAGCGTATTCGTTTGGCCACGCAAATTGGCTCGCGTTTGACAGGGGTGCTGTACATATTAGATGAGCCATCGATTGGTTTGCACCAACGTGATAATGATCGCCTCATAAAGACACTGCAGGAAATGCGTGATTTAGGCAATACGCTAATTGTAGTTGAACATGACGAGGATACGATGCTTGCGGCGGATTATTTAATTGATATTGGCCCTGGCGCAGGTGTACATGGCGGGCAAATAATGGCACAGGGTACCCCGGATGAAGTAATGAAAAATAGTGAGTCGATTACTGGGCAATATTTAAGTGGGCGTAAATTTATTCCACTGCCAAAAGAGCGTCGTGAGCAGGATGGTCGTAAATTAACAATTAAAGGCGCAACGGAAAATAATTTAAAAAATGTAAGCGTCGATATACCACTTGGGTTGTTCATCGCGGTAACGGGTGTTTCTGGTTCAGGGAAATCGACACTAATCAACGAAATCCTCTATAAAACATTGGCTCAAAAGCTAAACCGAGCAAAAACAAAGGCAGGCGCACATAAAACTGTAGAGGGTGTCGAACAGCTTGAAAAGGTTATCGATATTGATCAATCGCCAATTGGCCGTACACCACGCTCAAATCCAGCGACGTATACAGGTGTATTTGATGATATTCGTGATGTCTATTCGATGACGAATGAGGCGAAAATTCGCGGCTATAAAAAAGGGCGTTTCTCATTCAATGTTAAGGGGGGGCGCTGTGAAGCGTGTCGCGGCGATGGTATTATTACAATCGAAATGCACTTCTTACCAGATGTCTATGTGCCATGCGAGGTTTGCCATGGTAAACGCTATAATCGTGAGACATTAGAAGTTGTATATAAAGGGAAAAATATCGCAGAAGTGTTGGAAATGACGATTGAGGATGCAGTAGTCTTTTTTGAAAACTTGCCAAAAATTAAGCGCAAGCTGCAAACAATTGTCGATGTTGGACTAGGCTATATGAAGCTTGGACAGCCTGCCACAACCTTATCGGGGGGCGAGGCGCAGCGCGTGAAGTTAGCGAGTGAGCTTCATCGTCGTTCGACTGGGAAATCATTCTACATTTTAGATGAGCCGACAACGGGACTTCATGCAGATGACATTGCACGCCTTTTAATTGTACTGCAGCGACTTGTTGAAAATGGAGAAACCGTTCTTGTTATTGAGCATAATTTAGATGTAATTAAAACGGCAGATTATATTATTGATTTGGGTCCTGAAGGTGGAGATAAAGGCGGTATGATCATTGCAAAAGGTACACCAGAGCATATTTGTGAGGTGCAAGAAAGCTATACAGGTAAGTATTTAAAGCCAATATTAGAACGGGATCGTGCAAGAATGGTTTCGTTAATTGAGCAGGCATTAAATAAATAAGTTTACTAAACAGACTTAAAGTAATTTGTAAGCTATACCAAATTAATAAATGAATGAAACTTTTTGCCTCCCTTATCGTATGATTAGTATAACGATTAAGAGGGAGGCTTTTTATTATGCAAAATAACGAACGTAAAAGAATTTTAACTTTAGTTGAAAATGGTACGATTACGACGGAAGAAGCACTTATCCTACTTGAGAAATTAGCGGGTGAGGAACGTACTACACCTTTAACAACTTTAATGAAGAAGGAAGCTCCACTAGTAGAAGAGCAGCTTGAGCAGGAGCATTCCTCATCAGAAGCGCAACAAGAACAAGAAAAGAAATCAAAATCAAGTAGCTTTGAAGATATTTTTGGAAAAGCGTTCAATAATTCAGATACAAATGGCAAAATGGAAGACGTAATGAATGAGCTGAAATCAGATTTATCTCAATTTGGCTTACGTATGACAAGCCTAATTAATACGACTTTATCAAAAGTAAAGGGCTTTGAAGACGGTGCGCTATTTGGTGAAAAGATGGAATTCACAAAATCTTATACATTTAATAGTGATGAAGTAAATGGATTTGATATAGAAGTGCCAAATGGTAAAGTAACGGTTGTAAAATCATCGGATGAACAGGTATCCATTGATGTAACAATTAAAACAGCAAAGCAGGAAGATGATGATCAGACGAAGGCCGCAATTTTAGCTGATTTGGTGAAGCTGTCGGACGGTAAATTAGCAATCATGACAAAGGCTAAGTTTTCGCAAGTAGGTGTTACAATTGCGCTACCTGAGAAAATTTATGATATTTTCTTTGTCCGTTCGTTTAATAACGAGGTAGAAATTGATGCACTTCAGGCTAAAGTTGTAAAGGTGTTGCTGACGAATGGTACGATTAATATGCATCATACAACGTTTAAACATGCCGATTTAAAGACAAAAAATGGCTCAATTGAAGCACGCTTTTTGAAGGGCGAAGACTTAGAAGCAGAAACAATGAATGGTCGAATTTATATAGAAGGTAACCTGAATGAAGTGGAAGCGGAATCTGTGAATGGGCATGTCGTAATAACAACGACAAGTGATGTAGCACATAAAGTGAAGGCGACTACTGTTGCTGGATCTGTTGAATTATATGTACCGAAATCACTAGCGCTAGATGGTAAGCTTTCGACAAACTTTGGGAGATTCGATTTAGGCTTACACGATATTTCGCAAAAAGCTAATGAAGAATCATTTTTACAAAAAGTCGTACATTTTGATAAAGTTATAACAAATGCGACTGTCTTGAAGATTATTGGAGAATCAAGAACTGGAACTGTTTTAGTTCGTTATGCACCATAATTATTTTTATTAACTATTCGAGTGACTTTTTACGCATTGTCGTAAAGGGTCACTTTTTTTATGTTTTGGTAGAAATGTGGGATTATTAGTGGAAAATATCATATAAAAGTTAGTATATTGCAAATTCCACAAATTAATATACTAATCCGATAAAGTGAAAATTTAAATAAATCAATGATATCAGGCGTTCGTAAAGTGATATTGAAATAAAACTGTAATAAAAACTAGTAAAGTAAGTGTTATAATAAAATGTAATGAGATTTAATATTAAAATAAACTAGGTGGTCATTCGATGATTCAAATGAAAAATGTAATCAAAAAGTATCCAAATGGTGTTGTTGCATCAAATGGAATATCAGTTGATATAAAGCAAGGCGAATTTGTGTATGTAGTAGGTCCAAGTGGTGCAGGAAAATCGACTTTTATAAAATTGATGTATCGTGAAGAAAAGGCAACGAGTGGCGAGGTAATTGTTAATGGCATTAACGTTACAACGATTCGTAATAGTGCTGTTCCAAAATTTAGACGTCAACTTGGCGTAGTATTTCAGGATTTCAAATTACTCCCGCGTCTAACGGTGTATGAAAATGTCGCATTCGCACTTGAGGTAATTGAAGAACAACCGAAGGTTATTCGTAAGCGCGTAATGGACGTGTTGGATTTAGTAGGGTTAACACATAAGGCGAGAATGTTCCCGACGGAGTTGTCTGGAGGGGAGCAGCAACGTGTTTCAATTGCTCGCTCAATCGTAAATATGCCGAAAGTGATGATTGCGGATGAGCCAACAGGAAATCTAGATCCGGAAACGTCATGGGAAATTATGAATATTTTTGAAACAATTAATGCACGTGGAACAACGATTATTATGGCTACACATAACCGTGAAATCGTTAATAATATACGTAAGCGTGTTATTGCAATTGAAGGCGGCATGATTGTCCGTGATGAGCATGGAGGTGACTACGGCTATGAAGGTTAGTACACTATTCCGCCATACTCGAGAAAGTATGAAATCATTAGGTCGTAACGGTTGGATGACTTTTGCATCCATTAGCGCTGTAACGATTACCCTACTCTTAGTTGGGATATTTGGAATTATAATGATGAATTTAAATAAGCTTGCAGATGATATTGAGAATGATGTTGAGATTCGAGTACATATCGAGATACTAGCTGATGAAAATGAAACGATTGCAGCAGAGGAAGCACTGATGCAAAAAGTCCAAAAAATAACGGGTATTGAATCCGTAATTTACTCTTCTAAAGAACAAGAATTAGAAACTTTAATTAAAAACATGGGCGAAGAATTTAGCTTATACGAACAAAATAACCCGTTACATAATGTGTTATATGTGAAAGCGACTGATCCGCAGAAAACGGCCAAAATTGCCACTCAAATAGAGAAATTTGACCATATTCATAAAGTTTCTTATGGGGAAGGTAAAGTTGAAAAACTATTTAACTTCTTAAATATTAGTAGAAATGTCGGATTAGGTTTAATCGTAGGTTTACTATTTACAGCGATGTTTTTAATTTCGAACACAATCCGAATTACAATTATCGCACGTCGCGATGAGATTGAAATAATGAAACTAGTAGGTGCAACGAATTCATTTGTGCGTATCCCATTTGTGCTAGAGGGCATGTGGCTAGGACTTGTAGGTGCAATTTTACCAATGATTGTTGTTTCAACAGTTTACTATAATTTATATCATGCATTACAAGAACGTTTACAAGGAGAATTATTCCAACTTGTCGAAGTAAGTGAATTACTGCTAAACGTCAATTTAATTTTACTAATTATTGGGGTATTTATCGGAATTTGGGGTAGTTTTATGTCAGTACGTAAGTTTTTAAAAATCTAGCCGTACTCATGAAGGGGGAAATAGAGTTTGCACCAGCATTCAAAGAAACAATTTAAAATAATTGTAACCATGCTAGCATTGTTATTATTTATTCAAATGCCAGCAGTATATGCAGCAAATCTATCAGATTTAAAACAAGAGAAAAAAGTACAAGAGCAAAAACAGAACGAATTAAATAGTTCAATTAATGAAAAAGGTTCATCTATTTCAATAATCGAAAATAAGCAAAAAAAGTTACTTGATCAAATTTCAGATTTAAGTGCTGAGATTGAAAAGACGAACGCAGCGATTACTGCTGTTAATCAGGAAATTAAAACTGCAAATGAAGAGATTATTATTTTGGAAGAAGAGATAGAGGCTTTAATTAAGAAAATTGAAAATCGCAATGCGTTATTAGAAGAGCGTGCACGTGCAATCCAAGTGAGTGGTTCAATTAGCTATTTGGATGTTTTACTTGGCGCAAATAGTTTCGTAGATTTCATAGACCGTTTTTCGGCGGTTTCAACTTTAATGGACGCTGATCGTAAAATTATGCGTGAGCAAAAAGAAGATCAGTTAGCTCTTGAAGAGCAAAAAGTACTTTTAGAAGACAAAAAGAAAAAGCTTGAAGAAAATAAAGCGCAATTAGTAACATTAAGTGCATCTTTAGACAAACAGAAATCTGAAAAAAATAATCTAATAAATCAACTTGAAGCAGAGCAAAGGAAGCTTGAAGGTGAAAAGAAATTATTAGAAGAACAATATTCAGAGGCACTTTTAGTCAGTAAACAACTTGACGATAAAATTGCTGCAGAGCAAAAACGTCAAGCTGAAATTGCACGACAAGAAGCGATTCGTAAACAAAAAGAACGTGAGAAGGCTAATGGTTCGAATACTCCTGTAGTTTCAAGTGGTACATGGACGAAGCCAGCAAATGGT
Organism: Solibacillus sp.; assembly: GCA_045617525.1. Lineage (GTDB taxonomy): Bacteria > Bacillota > Bacilli > Bacillales_A > Planococcaceae > JAZLIT01. Next base: position 59,937 of record JAZLIT010000070.1, read on the forward strand.
CGATTCACTTCTGCTTTTGGATGGCGTAATCTAGGGTCAGGTAATGAGTTCCATTACGGAATTGATATTGCAAATTCAATTGGTACAACAATCGTAGCTTCAAATGATGGTGTTGTTTCTTACGCGGGTAGCCTATCTACATATGGTAATGTAATTATGATTACACATTATGTGAATGGTAGTGTTTGGACAACGGTTTATGCACATTTGAGTAGTGTGCAAGTTTCTGTAGGACAATCTGTTGACAAAGGGCAAAAAATTGGCCTGATGGGGAACACAGGTCGTTCATTTGGCTCTCATTTACATTTTGAGATTCATAGTGGTCCGTGGGTAAGTGGGCGTCCTCATGCTCAAAATCCATTAAAGTATATTAATCTATAAAATGAGTTGCATCCTAGCTGACATAGCTTAGGATGCAATTTTTTTTTAAGGCTCTATTATATTTGTTGGGGTTTTCATACAATTACGCATAAAAAAAGGCACAAAACCACACTTTTTAGAAAGCATGAGCATTTTAAAGCAAAGATTTTATTAAGTAGAGTATATAAAAATGTGGGGAATCACCTTGGATAGTGCTCGTTGATTGGAGCGGAGGGGGCCCGCGACTTCCAGGGGACCTCAGCACGTGCGGAAAATCCTCTAATTGCCTGCCACTGAAAAGGCAGGTAATTAGATAGTTGGAGCCGTGCCCTAAAGAAATAGGTAGGGAAGCTAAGAGCGCGCTCGTCGTGAGCGCAACGCTTCCATGACCAGCATCCTACTGGCCCTCGGGCTCACGGAGCTCCAATCAACGCCTTTCGTTAGAAAGGGTGTACTGAAATTAATGACTAATTTCAGGTACACCCCAACATTTGACGTAGAACCACTTTTATTCTATTCTAAATCCTTTTTTGACAACTTGCTTGGCCAGTATGACCACTTACCAAATACCGTTAAAATCGCTGGTACAAGTAATGGGCGCACGATAAATGTATCAATTAAAATACCTACAGCAGTAACAATACCAAATTGTACAAGAAGTTGGATTGGTAATGATGCTAGAACACCGAATGTACCTGCCAAAATTAAGCCCGCTGAAGTAATTACTGCACCAGTTGATGCAACCCCTCCAACAATTGACCCCTTATGTGATTTACCATTCTTACGATTTTTCCAAATATCCGAAATCATAAAGATATTGTAATCATTCCCTAACGCGATAATAAACACGAACGCATACAGTGGAATCGAACTCGCCATCGACTCATGGCCAAGTAAACCATGTACGATTAACCAGCCTGCTCCAAGTGCCGCGAAGAATGACACAAGAACCGTCACCATTAATTGAATCGACGTAATGATTGCACGTAAATACACAAGTAATACTATTAAAGTAATGATAATAATAACTGGTTGAATTATACTTTCATCACGTGATTGAACATCCCTTGTATCTAACTGGGCACTCGTTTCGCCGCCAATCCAATAATGTTCATCCACATTAGAAATACCTGCATCCGTTAATAGTGCTTCAACCTGCTTCTTCAAATCCTCTACATCTTCCATTGCTTCATTTGAATATGGATTTTTATCAAGGTCTACAGAATAAAGCTGAATACTTTCATTCACAGCACCTGTTTGAACGTCCTTCACGATTGAAATGTAAGGAATTGCTGCTAATGATTGTGATAAATCAACTGAAGAGCCTGTTGTATCGATTAATACCTGCACTGGTGCAAGTTCTCCTGGCGTGAAGTTTTCCTCGATCATCGCAAAGCCTTCACGTGAAGACATTTCCTCTGGGAACGAAGATAATAAATCATAATTATATTTAATATGTGTTGAAGCATAAGCCAAACCTAATAAGACAACTGCTGAAAACCCAATAACAAGCCACGGCTTAGACGTAGCAAATTCTCCAACTTTACGCATATAGCGGTGATTTTCTTTACGCGGTTTCACTTCTTTATTTTTACTCACTGCATATTGCTGATCCATTTCTTCAGTACGAGGAATAACCGGCCAAAATGCAAAACGACCTAATAAAGTTAAAATTGCTGGCAACAATGTTAATACAGCAATACCAGTAAATAGCACACCGAAACTAAACGGCACAGCAAAGCGTTGGAATGCGCCATAATCTGCTAAACCTAATGCTGCAAGACCTATTACAACCGTTAAACTACTCATTGCAATCGCGCCAGCAGACTCTTTAAATGCACGTGCTAATGCTAAATATTTATTCGCTTCTTCTAATAAAATATCTCGGTAACGTGTAATTAAGAATAGACAGTAATCCGTCCCTGCCCCGAACAGGAGAACAATCATTATCGCTATCGACTGTGCATCCTTTTGAATCCAGCCTTGCTCAGCCATCATTCCTAAAATCGGGCTTACCACTAAAAATGCGATACTTACAACGACAATTGGAATAATTGCTAGAATTGGTGAACGGTAAATGATTAATAATAACACTAAAATTAATACAACCGTTGCAACCATCAGCTTAAAGTCCGCTGATTTAAATAAATCCGTTGCATCGACCGAAATCGCAACTGGACCTGAATAACGCGCTAACAATGAATCTGAATCCATTGCTTTCGTGTATGGATCTTCACCAAATTGTGCCTCTGAAATGGACGTAATTTTCGCTAAATTTTCTTTATGTGCTTCCGTATTTAATGCAGTACTGAAGAAAATTGGTGTTACAAGTGATTTTCCATTCTCCGATAATGAACCTAATAACGCTTGTGCAGGTAACTGATGCAGTGGAGGCAATGTTTCTTGACCTTTTAATGGTTCAGCATCTAACTCACCGTACAGTGCCTGAATATTACCGATATCATCTAAATCAATTCCATTTTCATTAAACCAAACAATTAATAACGGAATACCTGAATCCGAAGGGAATTCCTCTGCAATTAAGGCTGCCGCCTGTTGTGACATCATTTCTGACGGTATATCTTCACCTGCGTAATTTTCAACACTATTGATTTGTGGGAATAATAACGCTAAAACTACTACTAGTGCAAGCCAAATACTTATAACGACAAAGCGACTTCGCTTTCCACTTAGCAATGTACCTATTTTTTCTAAAGGATTTTTTTTCAATTAAAGAACCTCTCCTTTTCACATGAAATTTAAATTGCTTTGCCCAAACTGTTCCTCGTGCATCGTAATGCCATTCGACAATTCTAGTAGATTCTAACAGCTACTAATACTTTAGTTTTAACATATTTGTAAATCAATTCATTGATGACTGAAGAATCTGCGCAGTAATGCTAGTTTTCTACGTACTTCTTCATTTTACTTCATAGCTACCTTTATTTCCCGGGAAAACTCCATTCATTTGTCGAACCATTACACCTACATTAATCACCTATCCTGATATCACTTGTACTCCAGGTCATGCCCTAACAAGTACATTTTTTCTTTTCACGATCTGCCCCCTACCTACATAAAGGTTATACATATTGAGATATTGTACAATCTTTGGTTGAAAACCGTATACTTTCACTTAAAAAAGGTTATAATTTCCACTAATGAATATATCTCACTTAAAACCTTATACAAACAATATACATTATTTCGTTAAAAAATATCAACAATAATCTTTTTTTTTTTCAAAAACGTAGTATCATTAAATAATCCAACGATAAATTGAGGTTGATCTGAATGAATAACAAAGAAATCACTTATAGTATCCAACAAGTTTCAGAGATGACCGGTATTTCGAAGCAACTCATTCGAAAATGGGAAGATCGATATGGGCTTATCCAGCCGCAAAGATTAGACAATGGTTACCGAATGTACAGTGTAGCGGAACTCAAGTTATTAAAAGCGGTAAAAAAGCTTATACAAAATGGGCATTCTGTAAAGCAAGCGGTAAATATCGTTCAATCTCCAGGCTTTAAATCCGAAGACTTTCTTAATGAAGAACCATCAATTACTGATTTAGCTTTAGTATTCTTAAAAGAGTTAGAAGTAGCAGGTGCAATTTCAGACGACAAAAAAATCCTTCATACATTGCAACAGGCCCATCACACTTTAGGTGTACAGCATCTATTAGATGATGTAGTTGTGCCATTCTTATGGAGAATTGGCGAGCTTTGGGGCAATCAATCTTGGGTCGAGTACCAAGAAGCTATTGCTAGCCAAACAGTTCGAGATTTTTTAGCTAATTTAAGAAGAGGGATGTATGTGCCCGAAGATGCACCGCTTGTAATAGGGAGTTGTTTACCAGGTGAATATCATGAAATACCTCTGCATATTTTATTGGTACAATGCTCAATGCGTGGTTACCGCACGATGATGCTAGGTCAATCACCCGCACCTAATGCTATAGAGTCAATTGTAGACCGTATGAATCCAAGTTACGTGCTGTTATCTGCATCAACTGACGCTCCTTTACAAAACGGCCTAGATGAATTAAAGACTTTAGATCAATTTGCATCAAAAAAATCGAATACGTTATTCCTACTCGGTGGTGCTGCAGCTATGAATATGGCTGAACAAATTACGCTAAATGCTATTTTGCTTTCTAAAAATTCATTGGATAAGATTCTTTGACCTAAAGTGAGTTCAATAGAGGTTCACATCAAAAATGCCCCGAGATCAAGTCCTCGGGGCATTCTATTAATCAATTAATTCAGTTACTCCACTATTCGCCAAAAATCGTTACAAATTCTGCAACTGATCTACGTTCTTTCGCCTTCGGTAATTCATCAAAATAGCCAACTTGTAGCATTGAAATCACACGCTCACCACGCCCAACTTTCAAGACTTCTCTGAATTTCGGGTGATCAAGGAATCCCGGTGTTTTCCAGCAAGAACCTATGCCCTTATCCCACGCTAAAAGTTGTATATTTTGCAGGAAGCAAGACGCTGCGGCATAATCTTCAAGACGCTCTTTTTGGCGCGCATCTTCTGGTACTATTACAAATGCATAGCCTCCAGCTAAAGTAAATTTTTGCATTTGTGAAGCTAATTTTTCCTCTTCTAACTCCTGCCATTTAGGAATAGCTAAATCACGTAATAATTCATATAGCTCTTCTAATTCCTTACCACATGCCACCACTAAACGCCAAGGTTGACGGTTGCCATGATTAGGTGCCCAAATTGCATCATCAATTATTGCTAATAAATCTTCTCTATCTACCGGTTGCCCGTTGAATTGCTTAATTGAACGTCTGCTAATAATTGCCTCTTTTACGGTCATTGCTTGTTGATTCATAATTAAATTCGCCCCTTAAACTTCCTTCACACAACTGCAAAGTAATTTTCTCATCTATTCCACGATAGCATAAAGTAAAAAAATTGAAAACTATGCTGATTATTTCACAATTTTCATATAGTAATAACGAATATTCGGTGTATAGGCTGTTGAATCTTCATATAAATAATGGCGATTTTCACTGTCTGATGTATGCGCGTGAATATAGGGCTCACCGTCTATTACGCTTGTAATGATAGTGCTATGCTGTATGGTCCCGTCCCCATTAAAGTCGTAAAAAATAATATCACCAAGTGTCAGATCGTACACACTTCCAACCTCAATTCCGCGACCTGATGTTATTAAATACCATCGTAATGAATGTGAAACTGACCAACTAAAACTCCAATTCGAACGCTCTGAGTTAATCCACCATCCCTGATTGCGGTAGATTGAAAACTCCATCGGTAATTGTCCTGCAAGTAAACACTGAGAAATAAAGTTAGTACAATCATTTGTAAAGCTTGGAAATGCTGGATTCCGTGCATTCCACCAGCGTTTTGCATAAGCAACTGCAAGCTCTCGATTGTAAATGCCCATTTATAACCCCCCCTCAAAATAGACCTACTGTAATTTTATGTAACTTCTTTGTCGGAAATACCGTCAATATTAGCGAGTAAAAAATGCGAATTCTTTTTTTATTTTTGTTACAATAATAATACATATGAGTTGTTAAGATTGGAGGGATTTACGTGCAGCACGCAGAACGAGAGATAACCTTAGCTACACTACTTTGCGATAAAAAGGGAAATTTGAATCCAGAGGCAATTGGGTTTTCTAGAAAGCCGATTATCGAAAGTAACTTAAGCAGCCACTTTATGCGTAAGAAAAAGTGGAATTATTGGTGCGTATATGGTGAAGATATCTTGTTTTCAGCGACAATTAGCCATCTTGATTATGCGGCAGTATGCTTTGTTTATTTCTTTGAATACGAGACACATCGCTTTTTCGAGAAAACAGTATTAATTCCACTTGGCAATAAAATAAAAATGCCTCAAAAGGTACTTGAGACCGTACAATTTTCAGGATCAGATTTATCGTTACAGCTTACATACTTTGAAGGTGATACACATTTAACAGTTACCAGTGAAGATTTCGACGGAGAACATCTTCATGCGGAGCTTACAATTCATCATCCAAAAGAGGATGAATCATTAAATGTAGTCATTCCTTGGAATCGTCAAACTTTCCAATTTACAGCAAAACATCATACACTTCCGACAACAGGAATTGTGAAAATTGGTGATAAACGCTTTTCTTTTTCTGAAGAAGAGAGCTTCGCTGTTTTAGATTATGGACGTGGTGTTTGGCCACGCGAAGCAACTTGGAACTGGGGTATGGCCTCTCAGCGTGTAAATGGCTTCCGTGTAGGCTTAAACTTCGGTGGAAAGTGGACGGATGGCACAGGAATGACCGAAAATGCAGTATTTGTTGATGGCGTAATGTCGAAAATTAGCGAAGATGTTATTTTCACCTATGATCGAGAAAATTTCATGCTCCCTTGGACTGTTCGCACGAAATTTTCTGAAGATGTGAATTTAACGTTTACACCATTCTTTGAGCGAATTGCTGACACCAATGTGAAAATCATTGTTTCAGAAGTTCACCAAATGATTGGCTACTATGATGGTTATGTAAAACTAGCCGACGGGAAAACGATGCGTATACGTAATATGCTGGGTTGCATCGAAGAACATATTGCCAAGTGGTAATTTCCTATAATTTCCGTGAACACTGTGTGCCGAGCGCCCACAGTGTTTTTTGTATTAATTAGTGATTTTCTCTTTTTTTTCATTATTATACTTAATTTTCCTATTAGTCATTTAATAGGTAAATAAAATACTTTTATACTTAAAGATTACTTAAATTTACATTTTTAGCGGTTCATTATGCAATTAATAGAATTTTCTATAAAAACTTTTAATTTCAGTTCATAATTTCGCCACTTTTTTCACAACATACAAAATGCTCGTAATTACTTCTTCTTTCTACTTTACGATAGTATGTTCTAAACACTCATACTTTTTTGTCATTCCCACTACTTTTTTGACAAATTAATCTTTTGACTGTTCACTCAGGATTCTCTAAAATTTTAAGAGGTTAGAGGCATTTCTTTAGTGCAGATCATATTTTTGTTAAAATATGAAGGTTTTCAAATTTACACCGTCCATTTAGAAATTCTTAAGTCATTTTTTCAACAAGCGATAGCGTAAACATTTCATGGCAAAGTTTAAAAGAATTGTTTCAATAAAAGGTTGTAGCGTAAACTTTTCAAAACTGCTCATTCAAAGCGCTTACAATTTATAATACAATCTTGAAATGAAACTTTTATTTATAGCGATTTTCTTTATTTACACTATTCACATGTTGTTAATATGGTTTAAGTGTTTATCAAAATACCCTGTAGATTACACATTACTGTGTTGAAATCTTCGCACTAGGGTCTGTCCAACTTGAATTTACTTCATTTGAAAGGAGTCCAATTATGAAATTGAATAAAAAAGGGCCGTTACTAGCAGGTTTAGGATTAGGTTCTCTATTATTAGCTGCATGTGAACCTTTAGCAGTTTTAGACCCTAAGGGACCACAAGCACAAACTCAAGCAAATGACATTATGTTATCGATTTATTTAATGGGTGCAATCGTTCTTGTCGTTTTAGCTATGCTAGTATTTATGCTAGTTAAGTACCGCGCTTCTAAACAAAGCGCTGATTATGAGCCACCTCATATTGAAGGTCACTGGCTTGTAGAAACAATTTGTATCGGTATTCCAATTATTATCGTTATTTTCTTATCATTTGTTTCAGTTAAGAGTAACTTTATCGTTGAAAATGTACCAGAAAAATACGAGGATCAGGAGCCATTAGTAATTTATGCTTCTTCATCTAACTGGAAATGGCACTTCAGCTATCCAGAACAAGATATCGAAACTGTAAACTACCTATTTATCCCTGCAAATCGTGCAATCGAATTTAAACTTTATTCTTTCGGACCAATTACAAGCTTCTGGATTCCACAGCTTGGCGGACAAAAGTATGCAATGTCTGACATGGTCACTACATTACACTTAGCTGCTGATGTAGAAAGCGAATTTATGGGTCGTAACGCAAACTTCAGCGGTGCTGGATTTGCCGAAAATACTTTTACAGCAACTTCAATGTCTACAGAAGAATTTGAAGAATGGGTAGAAGAAGTACATGCTACTGCTTCACCTCTTACAGAAGAGAAATTCAATGAATTACTTGAGCCAGGTCACTTAGGAACATCTACTTATACTGGAACTCACTTAGAATTCTCACCAGCTCCACATCACGATCATAACGATGACGAAGATGCTTCTGATGAAGAAGATCATTCATCACACTAATATTTAAGTTTCTTACTATTTATTCTCTTCGAAAGGAGTACTAATCTTATGATGGAATTTTTTAAGCAATTCGCCGTTCCACATCCAAGTACATTAATTTACATTGCAATGGCTTCAATCATCCTTGGTGGTGTATCAATCGTTGCATTAGTAACTTACTTTAAAGCTTGGGGTTACCTGTGGCGCGAATGGATCACAACAGTTGACCATAAAAAAATCGGTATCATGTACCTGATTACTGCATTATTAATGTTATTCCGTGGTGGTGTTGACGCAATTATGATGCGTTACCAGCTATCTATGCCGGAAAATACTTTCTTAGATGCACAGCATTATAACGAAGTATTCACAACACACGGGATAGTCATGATCCTATTCATGGCAATGCCTTTCATTACATTCTTCTTTAACTATTTAGTACCGCTTCAAATTGGGGCACGTGATGTAGCGTTCCCACGTTTAAACGCAATCAGCTTCTGGTTGTTCTTTATGGGTATGGGATTATTCAACTTATCATTCATCATTGGTGGATCACCAGATGCAGGTTGGACTTCTTACTTCCCACTAGCAGGTAACGAATTTAGTACTTCAGTTGGTACGAACTATTACATGATCGCGATTCAGATCGCCGGTATTGGTACGTTAATGACAGGTATTAACTTCATTACAACAATTATGAAAATGCGTGCTCCAGGCATGACATTATTCAAAATGCCAATGTTCACTTGGTCTGCATTAATTGCAAACTTAATTATCGTATTTGCATTCCCTGTATTAACAGTGGCACTTGCAATGGGTATGTTTGACCGTTTATTCGGTACTCAGTTCTTCACTACTGGTAACGGTGGTATGGACATGTTATGGGCCAACCTATTCTGGGTTTGGGGACATCCTGAGGTTTACATCTTAATCTTACCGGCATTCGGTATTTTCTCTGAGATTATTTCAACATTCTCTCGCAAAAACTTATATGGCTACCATTCAATGGTTTGGTCAATGGTTATTATCTCTGTATTCTCGTTTGCAGTTTGGACACACCATTTCTTCACAATGGGTCAAGGTGCTGTAACAAACTCAATCTTCTCGATTACAACAATGTTAATCGCCATACCAACCGGAGTGAAAATTTTCAACTGGCTATTTACTATGCATAAAGGGAAAATTGAGATGACAACACCAATGTTATACTCAATGCACTTCATTCCTTTATTCACACTTGGTGGGGTAACAGGGGTTATGCTTGCGATGTCAGCAGCTGACTACCAATACCACAACACAATGTTCCTAGTGGCCCACTTCCATAACGTAATCATCCCTGGTGTTGTTTACGCGATGTTAGCAGGTTTAACTTTCTACTGGCCGAAAATGTTCGGTTACATGCTTAACGAGCGTATCGGTAAAGCAACTGTTTGGGTAATGTCTACTGGTTTCGTACTTTCATTCATGCCAATGTATATCACTGGTTTAGATGGTCAAGCACGTCGTGCATACACTTACTCAGAAGCTACTGGTTTCTCTGTGTTAAACATGGTGTCATTCATCGGTGCTGGAATCATGGCAATATCATTCATGATGATCGTTTGGAATCTATACTATAGCTGGAAAAACGCTTCACGCGATATCAGCAGCGATCCATGGGATGCTCGTGGTCTTGAGTGGTCTACTCAAACTCCAGTTCCTGTTTACAACTTTGCAATCACTCCTGACGTTACTGAAGCTTCTGACCAAGCTTTCTGGGATTCAAAACGTAAAGGAATTCAAATATTCAAAGGCGGATATAGCGATATCCATATGCCTAATAACTCTGGTTTACCATTCATCATGTCTATCGGGTTCTTTATCCTAGGTTTCGCATTAGTGTTCTCTATGTGGATCATGGCTACCATCGGTTTCATCATCGTATTCGCTACAATGATTTACCGTACATTCGAAGACGATCACGGATACCATATCCATGTTGATGAAATTGAGAAAACAGAGAATTCTTACAAGAAAGATGGTGACAAATAATGGCTCATTTAGATACTTCAAAACCTCTTGAATATCAAACAGAAGAAGGACGCTTAAAAATCCTTGGATTCTGGATCTTCCTTGGTGCAGAGATCATGCTATTCGGTACATTATTTGCTGCTTACTTTACATTAGTTGACCGTACTGGTACGGGCCCAACTGGTGCAGAAATTTTCGAAATCACACCGGTATTAGCTGAAACGTTCTTACTTTTAACAAGTAGTTTCACAATCGGTTTAGCAATTCATGCAATGCGTCTTGGTAGTAAAAAAGCAACCCTTTCATTCATGGCTACTACACTTGTGTTGGGTCTTGCATTCTTAGGCGTGGAAATTTATGAATTCTATCACTACGTACACATTGGTGCTGGAATTACTGTTTCTGCCTTTACTTCAATCTTATTAACAACTTTAGGTACTCACGGTGCCCACGTAACATTAGGTTTCTTCTGGGGATTATTCATTATGATCCAGATTTGGAAACGTGGTCTGAATCCTGTAACTGCCAATAAAACGTTCATCTTCTCGCTTTACTGGCATTTCCTTGATGTTGTTTGGATCTTTATCTTTAGTTTCATTTACCTGAAAGGAATGATGTAAAATGGCAAAGTTCTTTCCTTTAGGACAAGTAATGGGCTTTATCGCCTCTCTAGTATTAACAGGTATTGCATTACTTGTTTATTACTTTGATATGTCGTTAACTACAGGTATGATCGTTTTATTAATAACTGCATTTATCCAAGCAGGACTTCAATTTGTAGTGTTTATGCACTCTGGTGAGTCTGAAGATAAATGGATTATCTACACGAAGATTTTATACGGTCTAGTTTTAGTTGTTTTAACTATTCTAGGTACGTTATTAATTCTTATTTGGGATATGTAATAAAACAGAAAAAATCCTCTCGTGCTGTTATAGCATGGGAGGATTTTTTTGTTATTAAGTTACCCTTTTCTCCACTCTATAGCCGCTTCAATTTCATCTGTGAAGATAGCTGCTACATTTGCTTGCTGACACATTTTGAAATGTGCCTCCGTGTTTATAGTATAAACGCGAATAATGGCACCTTGTTCTAATGCGTTAATTGCTGTTTGACGTTGCATGTAATAGCCTGAGATATGCATAGCGTTTGCTGTGAGGGCTTTTGTGTATTTCCACGGACTAATTATAATATTTGACAACAACGGCGCAATTTCTATCTGTGGTGCTACTTGCGCGATGCGAATTAATGTTTCATGGTCGAATGATGATAATATCACTTGATTCGACATGCCGAGCTCCTCCACTAGTTTTACTACCTTCATATCCATACCGTAATAAGGATGTTGATTACTCTTCAGTTCAATATTCACGAGTAAGTTCGTGTTTTGATAAAGCTTTAGTACCTCTTCTAATGTTGGAATGCGTTCCCCTTTAAAACGAGGATGAAACCAGCTACCTGCGTCAAGTTTCTTAATTTCGTCAAGCTCCATTGCTACAATACTTCCTTTACCATTTGTCGTACGATTAACCTTTTCATCATGGATAACAACAAGTTGCCCGTCCTTTGTCATCTGAACATCTAGTTCTACCCCTTCGACTTCATAATCGAGCACTGCCTTAAATGCGGCCATCGTATTTTCTGGGAATTTCCCACTATAACCTCTATGTGCAAAAATCTGCATTCTTTTAACCCCCCCATTTTCCACTTAATTCCTTAAAAATAACAAACAATTCGAATATATTCACTTGAAACGCCCACATAACATTAGTAAGATAAAGTGAAACTTAAATCCATGGGGGTTCTTCTCCCATGGATTTAATAGTCTTGAACGGACAGGGGGAACGGCCATGACTTTTAAGCATCCAGATTTTGCGCAGGAACAAGTCCATTTAGAAGACACGAAACAGTATATGGAGCAAATTTTAATCCGCTCAAAGGCAGATATTGAAGCCGCAAAGGAAAATATCCAAACCTCATTATCAAATGTCGAATACCTTGATTCAAGTGATAGCTTCGTCAACATTTTGACAAATATGCGCTTTTTCGAGCTTGCACGTGATCAAAAGGAAGGGCTTGAGGCGATTCGCAAGAAACCCTATTTTGCGCGCATTCATTTCCAACGCGACGGAGAGGCTGAGGAATTATTATATATAGGTAAAACCTCTCTTTTCCATAGCGAAACGCATGAGCCAATTATTGTTGACTGGCGTTCTCCTGTAGCAAATGTTTATTATGACGGGCGTCTCGGTGAGTTAACATATGATGTACGCGGTGATGAGTTAAGTGGGCAGTTATTCGCGAAACGCCAATATAAAATCGAAAACGGTGAATTACTCGATATTCGCGATGTTGATTTAACGACGAATGACGAGCTATTACAGGAGGCACTTGAAGGTAAAGCCGATGTAAGACTTACCGAAATTGTTTCAACGATTCAAAAGGAGCAAAATGAAATCATTCGTGCCCATCTGAAGCAGCCAATTGTTGTACAAGGTGCTGCTGGCTCCGGTAAAACAACGATTGCTTTGCACCGAATTTCCTATTTTTTATATACGATGGGCGATCATTTTAAACCTGAGCAATTAATGATTTTAGCGCCGAATAACTTATTTATTGAATATATTGGAGACGTACTACCCGAGCTTGGCGTAGATCGTATTTGCCAAACAACCTATGGGGACTATGTACAAAATGCCACGAAGTTAAAATTGAAACTTGCGGATTCAACGGCTATTTTAGAGGAACTTGTCGTGAGTAATGGTAAGTCACTTCCAGATTTCAACATCCTGAAGCTAAAAGGAACATTATTCTACAAAGAGGTCATGGATCGTATACTGAATGTTGAGGAACAACGAATTGCGTCGTTATTTACCGATGTCTTTATTGAAAAATATCGAATTATGCGCGGGAGTAATTTGAAGAAGCTATTTACAGTTGATTTCGCGTATATGCCGATTGAAAAACGATTGGAACGCATTAAAAAGGTCATTCAAACAGAGGTAAAGCGAAAAACGAAGGCAGTAATGACTACGCTAAAAAACCGCTATGATGAGGCAATCGAACGAGCGTTAAATGGGATGCGTGATGCAGAAAAAAGACGCCGAGTAGTTACGAAATTTTTGGATGAGCGTGATGAGCGATTGCCGAAAATTGAACAGGAAGCGAAAACAACGACAAGTAAGTATATGCGGATGTTCCCCAAGTTGAAGGTGAAGGCTCTATATCGTGAAATTTTAACGAACCGCGAGCTATTACATAAAATCGTGCCCGAATGGGATTTCATACAGGTAGAACAATTTTTAACGATGCATGCGAAGGAAATTTGGACAAATGAGGATTTAGCTGCAATTTATTATTTAACGGCCAAAATTAAAGGCATTGAGGATCCATGGAAAATGCGGGTTGTCTTTATCGATGAGGTACAGGATTATAGTTTATTTCAGTTGGCCGCATTAAAAGAGGGATTAGAGACAGACATGTTCACAATGGTTGGCGATTTAGCGCAAGGGATTCATAGCTACAGAAGTTTAACCGAGTGGCAGCCTGTGCTCGATTTATTTCCACGTGCAACCTATGCAACGTTGCAGAAGAGTTATCGTACGACAATTGAAATTATGGATTTAGCCAATCGTATTCTTATGCAAATGGACGAGGACTTACCTCTTGTGGAACCCGTCGTACGACATGGGCGAGAACCAGAATTTGTGATGAGTGAAGAATTTGATGCACGTTTAGTAGCAAAACATTTTGAGGATTTAGCGATGCGTCATAAATCGATAGCTTTTATTTGTAAGACGAGCGAGGAAGCTGCCCGTGCCGCGAAGGAGTTAAGTGCATTTTTACATGTGCAGCTGTTGGAGCCTGGTTCGTCACTGGATGCGGATGCAAACCTTCTCGTTGTTCCGAGTCATCTCGCAAAGGGACTGGAATTTGATGCAGTTATCATCGGCATTGTCGATACGCCCTATCATAGCTATGCGATTGATCGTAAATTATTGTACGTGGCATTAACGCGTGCGATGCATGAATTAGTGTTAATTGGACCAAATGAGGAAGCGTTTTTAGTGGGATAATTTTTTGGGAAAGCCGGTATCGAAGAGGATATCGGTTTTTCGCATACTTATGATTGGAGAGGATGGATTGGTTGAGCAATTGTTGAATGAATTACCGTTGCTAAAAGATTTTGAGGAAATAAAGAAAATTGATAAAGGCTTTTCGCACGATGAAAAATATTTTGTGTTGATGAAGCATTCTGACGAGAAATTTTTAGTGCGCTTTTTCCCGATTGAGGAAATCGACGAACGATTACGTGAATTCAATTTAATAAAAGAAATCGGAATCCACTCCCCAAAAACAATCCAGGGAAAAAATTGTGGGGTTATCAGGGGCAAAGGCTATATGATCACAAATTACGTGGAGGGCGTAGATGCAGAAGAAATTCTCCCCACTTTATCTGAAGAAACTCAGTACAGTATCGGATACGAGGCTGGACAAGAGCTTTTAAAAATTCATCAGGTACATGCGCCAGAGCATATTGAAGACTGGGGCGAACGGAAACAACGCAAACACTTACGATACTTAGAGGCATATCGACACTGTGGCTTTAAACTCAAACACGATGAAAAACTCATTCAATTTATCTCGGACCATTTGCATTTAATGAAAAAAAGACCAAACGTATTTTTACACGATGACTATCACCCTTGCAATTTAATTGTCCAGAATGGCGTATTCAACGGGGTTATCGATTTTGGGCGCTATGACTGGGGTGATCCAATTCATGAGTTTCTGAAAACGGGGCAATTCTCAAGAAATGTCAGTATCCCCTTCTCTATTGGCCTAATACAGGGCTATTCACAAGGGAAAGAGCCTAGCGAGGAATTTTGGACTTTATATAGTCTGTACTTAGCGATGAGTATATTTTCAGGTATTGTTTGGAGTTTAAAAGTAGCACCAGATACGTTTGAAAGTATGCTAGATAAGATCAATCTCCTTCTACTGGACCACCATTATTTCGATGAGGTAAAGCCAGAATGGTATAAAGTTTAATAAGGCTGAATTAGGAATCTAAGTACATTCCTAATTCGGCTTTTTATTGTGTTACCTACTAAACACCCATCATTTATGCCCTGCATATGCTAGGGAATACCAAAAGAGAGGGGTGGAGATAGTGAAATGGATTCGCCTTATGTGCCTGTTCGGCGTCATTTTTTTACTTGCTGCATGTGGCGACAATGATAAGGAAATAACCGAGGTAAAAATCGGTGAAGTAACACGTTCGATTTTCTATGCACCATTATATGCCGCAATCGAAGAAGGCTTTTTTGAGGAAGAAGGCTTATCAATTAAGTTAACGACAATTCCTGGTGGCGATAAAACGATGACCGCGCTACTTTCTGACGGAATCGACATCGCACTTATCGGGGCTGAAACATCTATTTATGTAGCGGGACAAAATCCAAATGATCCTGTCGTTAATTTTGCACAATTAACACAGACAGACGGGACATTTTTAGTGGCACGTGAAGAGATTGCAAATTTTGATTGGGCTATGCTCGAAGGCAGTACATTTTTAGGGCAGCGTGTTGGCGGAATGCCTCAAATGGCTGGGGAGTTTGTGTTGAAAAGCCATGGGATTGACCCACAAAATGATTTAACACTTATTCAAAATATTGATTTTGCAAATATTGCAAACGCCTTTGCCTCAGGTACTGGTGATTATGTACAGTTATTTGAGCCAACTGCGAGTGTATTTGAAGAAGAAGGCATCGGCAAAATCGTCGCTTCGTTTGGTGATGAACTCGGTGCAATTCCTTACACAGTATTTATGGCAAAAGAAAGCACATTAAAAAATAAAGACCTAATTGAAAGTTTTACACGCGGCTTGCACAAAGCGCAGGATTGGGTATATAGCAAATCTGCTGCTGAAGTCGCAAAATCCATCGCACCTTATTTCGAAAATACGGAAGTCCCATTAATTGAAAAGGCTGTGGAACGATATCGCGCACAAAAGTCCTATGCAACTGATCCAATTATAGAGGAAGAAGAATTCGAAAACTTATTAAACGTAATGAAAGAGGCTGGCGTACTTGAATTTGATGCGAAATACGATGACCTTGTGAATCGCTCATTTGCAGACGAGGTTGCGAAGTGACATGGCTTTTATTGAAGCCTCTAACATCGAACATGTATTTTTCTCGCATGATAGCTTTACAAGTGCGCTCAAGGATATTTCTTTCACTATAAACGAAGGAGAATTTATTTCCTTCATTGGCCCAAGTGGCTGCGGAAAAACAACCTTACTTTCGATTATTGCTGGGCTTATTCAACCTACTTCTGGCACGATTTCCTATGCATTCCCCGCCACCGAAAAGGGCTATATGCTACAGCAGGACTATTTATTCCCGTGGAAAACAATTGAGGACAATATATTGCTCGGGCTCACAATTGCTGGTAAGAAAGATACGCAGATAGTTTACGATTTATTAGCACAATTTCAACTTGCGCACACTGCAAAACTTTATCCAGCTCAATTATCTGGAGGCATGCGCCAAAGAATTGCTTTAGCTCGCACACTTGCCGTCAATCCAACCTTACTTCTTTTAGATGAGCCGTTTTCTGCGCTTGATTTCTATTCAAAGTTAGCGCTTGAAAACTTTGTGTCCGCTACGTTAAAGCAATTTAATAAGACAGCCATTCTAGTAACCCATGATATTGATGAGGCTATTGCGATGAGTGATAAAATTTATATGTTTAGCAATCGTCCCGGAACTATATTGCACGCTTTCACTGTACCACAGGAAATTCGTAATTTAGCGCCATTCGATGCACGCAATGCGCCAGAGTTTCAGCCTTTATTCCAAACTATTTGGAAGGAGCTTGAGGCGAATGGATACGAAAGCATTACATGAGCATTATAAACAAACGCAAAAACGTAAAAAGCGGAAAATCAAACTTTACCAGCTACTTATCCTTGTGGTTCTATTTTTAGCATGGGAAGTGACAACCCATTTCAGAATTCTTGATCCTTTAATTTTCAGTAGCCCCCTTACCGTCTCGCAGCTTTTTATCGTTAAAATTATGGATGGCTCATTACTTCCCCATGTTCTCGTCACACTTGCCGAAACGATTGTTGGCTTTATATTAGGTACAGTTTTAGGTACACTCCTTGCCATTAGCCTTTGGTCATCCAATACATTTGCAAAGGTAATGGATCCGTATTTAGTTGTTTTAAATGCAATGCCAAAAGTGGCGATTGGCCCAATTATTCTCGTCATTTTCGGTCCTAATATTATGGCGGTACTCGTGATGGGTGTATTGATTTCTGTCATCATCTCGACACTCGTTATCTTTTCAGCATTCCAGCAAGTGAATGAAAATTATTTAAAGGTCATGCAGTTGTTCAACGCAAATAAAGTACAGACATTTAAACATGTCACTCTCCCCGCCTCAATTCCGACGATTATTTCCACATTAAAAGTAAATGTGGGCTTGTCCTGGGTTGGTGTTATTGTCGGTGAATTTTTAGTGTCTTCTAAAGGTCTTGGCTATTTAATTATCTCTGGCTTTCAAATATTTAATTTTAACGTCGTATTTTTATCGCTTTGCATGATCGTTATTTCAGCCACGCTGATGTATAAATGTGTTGAGCTATTGGAACGAATGTTACTGCGCAAATTTAATTTTTAAAAAAGGAAAATCTGCGTTTTGGGTGTGAACGCAGATTTTTGTGTTGGAGAGGATTCATCCAATTACGAATCTACAACTGCCCCTACCTACAATAGAATATGTATAGATAGCCTACTGGGAAATTAAAATTCCAATAGGCTTTTTTTATTTTTACTGTTAATACCTTCAATACTAGCGTAGGAATTATTTATTGTAAAACTAAATGTTTTACAAATTAATCCAATTTAACCTTTGAAAAATATATTATTTTAGAATATAATTATGAGTATCTTTTCTTAGGAAAATGTAAATATCTTCTATTAAGATATTCGATTACATATAAGGAGTCATTTATGAATAGACGTAAACTAATATCTCGTATAATTCTATATTTAATTTTTGTGCTTTTTGTTTTTTTGTTACTAAAAAGTACTGGGCTAAAGGTGGCTGATTTATCACCTGAGATGATTCTTTCATTAGCTCATGACCGTTTATTCATTGTTTTGCTCATGATGTTATTCATTATGATTCTTCAAAATTTATTTACTTTTATTCCATTGATTCTCGTAATAACAATCAATATTTCGTTATTTGGGTTTTGGCCTGGATACTTGTATAGCACCTGCTGTAGTGTGATTGGCAGTACACTTATATTTTTAACCATTCGTTACGTATTCCCTAACTCTTTTGCTAATACTTCATTTAAAAAGTATGAAGAAAAAATTAAGAAAAATGGTTTCCGTTTTGTGTTATTTGGGCGAATCCTCCCCTTCCTCCCTACTAATTTAATCAATATTGTTTCGGGATTAAGTTCAATTAAATTAACACATTTTATATCTGCTACAACGATTGGTAATCTGGTTTATGGCTTAATCCTTTCCACAGCATCCTTTAGTTTACTTGCAGCCTTAAAAACACATCCGTATTACGCTACGCTCCCTCTAATTGCGGTATTAATTATTTATGTATTGTTACTCAACAGGAAACGACGTAAAAAAATGCTAGCATAGCTTTCATTAGCTAGAAAAGCTAAAAGCCTAATTACATAAGTTTTTTTACTAAACCCTAACCATTACTTGTCTAAATCATTAAACGTTTAAAAAACAGAGAGATTTTCAGCCCCTCTGTTTCTGGAATTTTATTATTCTCAATAGGAAAATAATAAAGAAAAGAAACACACCTATATATTTAAGGAATTAATTTACCAGCCTCTGCGTTTTGAACAACCGCATCCGTGGTGGTGTGGTCTAAATGGCGTACCGCACATTGTATTTGTTTCATAACATTCATTTACTACGGATTGAGTATGTGGGAAATGATGCTGATTATTAATAGTATGTTGATTAATTGTAGTTAAATGTGACGGATGAAAGTGTGGTACAACAGTGTTTGTCATATTTCTTTGAACATATTGTTGTGTCGGTGATACTCGTTGTTGCCCGAACTGAGTAGGTGCTGTTTGCGTCGGTAGTTCTTGAGCGAAGTTCCCAAAATTTTGACCTGTGTTACCTTCAAATGAGTTAAGCCAATTTCTATTAACCAATAATATCTTCCTTTCTTATTATAATTGTTTCCTTACTAACGTATGAAAGTCCACCTTGAAGAACTATTTACATGCCTATTATTAGACAATTAAATTTGATTTCAATAACACGGTATTTTTAATCTAGGTGATTTCTTAATAGTCGTTCGTCTAGTTTTTTAATCTAATTATTGTTGATACTTCTAGTTTGAGCTAAAAGATTTCTTGTAGCGATACCGTACAATTCAAGTTTTATTGTGTACCTTTTAGCTCCCACTGATTAAATTTTATAAAGAACAAATCGCTAAAAGGGCGTTAACCCCGTTTCGGATTAACGCCCTTTAGTATAACTATTCCCATTCTTTAATCGTCCCTCTTCAATTCTTTCCTTCGTTCCATTCTACAAAAGTAAGTTGAAGGTTTTTCTTTATGCCCCTCTTTACTTCGTCACCTTCTGTGGTGGATTATTATAAATCACTTGATTGATTTCTTATGAATATTCTCCCGAGGAAGCTAGAGATATACTCTCAACTTCCTCATTTTTATATGCGGTAGGCACTCTCGTAATGATATTGAGGAAGTGACGGGTTATTGAAGTTTGACTAATACCTTCAAAACTTTGACTAATATGGTCACAAGTTTGACTAATAAACCCCCATGGGCAGCCGAGCTTCGCGGTGTATATAATTACGTCGGTGTCATTCCGCTTATTTCTTCGCCATAATAGTCGAAATCATCTCAATAAAATATTGCAGCAGGCGTGTGTCAGCTGTGAGTTCTGGATGAAACGCGCAAGCTAATAAATGACGATCACGTGCACAAACAATTTCATCATTAAAAGTGGCAAGTACTTCTACCCCTTCGCCGACCTCCTTAATTTTTGGAGCACGGATAAAAATAGCTGGGAACTTATCGGCTATTCCCTCAATGGATAAAGTTTCCTCAAAGCTGTCGACTTGTCGACCAAAGGCGTTACGTTCAGCAACTATGTTCATACCTCCAATATGATTCTCTTCACCAATTATTGTATTCGCCAATAAAATTAACCCCGCACATGTCCCAAATACCGGCTTTTTTTCCGCAAATTGTTGTAACGCTGGGAGCATGCCTTCGTAATCAATTAATTTTCGCATCGCGGTACTTTCGCCGCCAGGCAGTAATAATCCGTCTATCGATGAAAGCTGCTCCGTCTTTTTCACAACGACTGCTGTTGCTCCGCACGCTTCTATCGCTGTAATATGCTCATTCACTGCTCCTTGTAAAGCTAAAACACCGATGTTCATTACCAGCCACGCTCCTGCATACGTTCATTTTGCGCTAAGCTTCGAATGTCGATTCCTTTCATTGGTGTTCCGATTCCTTTTGATACGTTCGTAATAAGCTCATAATCTTTATAGTGCGTTGTTGCTTGAACGATTGCACGGGCAAATATTTCTGGATTTTCTGCCTTAAAAATACCTGAACCAACAAATACGCCATCTGCCCCTAATTCCATCATGAGTGCAGCATCAGCCGGGGTTGCAACACCACCTGCCGCAAAATTCACGACTGGTAAACGCCCCGCTTGTTTTATCGCTAATAATACATCGAATGGTGCTCCTAAATTTTTTGCTTCTGTCATAATCTCATCATCACTCATCGCGACAACAGCACGTACTTGTGCATTCACCTTTCGCATATGGCGTACTGCCTCGACAATATTTCCTGTACCTGGCTCGCCTTTTGTGCGTAGCATTGCAGCACCTTCACCAATTCGACGTGCTGCTTCACCTAAATCGCGACAACCACAAACAAACGGCACCGTATAATTACTTTTTAGTAAATGAAACTCTTCGTCAGCAGGTGTTAACACTTCACTTTCATCTATATAATCTACCCCCATCGACTCCAATATACGCGCTTCCACGATATGGCCGATACGAGCCTTTGCCATAACAGGAATGGATACGGCACTCATTACTTCTTCCATAATCCGCGGATCAGCCATGCGTGCTACTCCACCGGCTGCACGAATATCAGATGGAACACGCTCTAATGCCATAACCGCTACTGCACCTGCAGCCTCTGCAATTTTTGCTTGTTCTGCATTCATCACATCCATAATGACACCACCTTTTTGCATGAGTGCCATACCTCTTTTCACTACATCTGACCCTATCAATATCTTCATTTCATAACATCTCCTTATGGTTAGTATGTTATAAGTATATTTAAAATCTGATTTTTTGAAATAATCAATATACTGAAACGTGAAAGGGTCAGATTGGTTAAGAAATTTATTAAAACTGTATAACTCCCCTTTAAACTAATAAAAGGTATGCAAAACAGCAATGTTTGCATACCTTTTATTATTATTTATTTTCTTGGAGTTGAGAACAACCGTACTTACTTCTGATACAGTTCTCCTGTCAATTTTTGTTTTTGTCTTTTTTCTTCATACATTTTTTTATCTGCTTCTATATAAAGGCTTTCTGTTTTTCCAATTGATTGCTCACTAAAAGAAAAACCAATCGACATTTGAAGTTTAATATCATCACTTAATGCAGGAAATTGTTTAATTTTTTCACGAAGCTCATCGCATAGTATTTCAATTTGAAACTTCGTTGTGTTTGGTAAAATGATAGCAAACTCATCTCCTCCTACACGTGAGACAATTGCGTTTTCAGAAAGGTAGTTTTTTAACAGTTGGGCTATGGCCTGTATAAGCTGGTCACCTTTTTTATGACCATATGTATCATTTACATATTTTAATCGATCAAGATCACATAAAACAATTCCTAGCGGTAAATTTTGCTCTTGATTATAATGATTTATCATTTTTTCAAAATAGCCGCGATTATAAATATTCGTTAATGCATCATGGGAAATTTGGTATTGTAAATCTTGTTCTAGCTTTACTTTTTTATCAATATTTCTCATAATGCCTTGAACAGCGACAATCTCTCCATTTTCATAAATCGGCGTTGTATATTCTTCAAACCACTTATAAACCCCATCCGTCCCTTTTAAACGCTGGATAATACCTTCATTATAATTAATCTTACCAGAAGTTTTTTGGACCATGATCTCTTCATCATCCGGGTGAATCATAACAAAAGGCATATCCGAATTCTTATTGAGTGCATCTAACGTACCTTCCCCTAAAAAGAAATCTATGGAAGGACTTGTATATCGATGCTTATATACAGGCTTTAGTTCATAGTAATAAATGATATCCTTAGACCTTTCTATTAGCTTTAAGGGAATATTTTCTTTTCGGAATTTTGATTTTTCACATTTTGTGTAAATAAAATATATCATTAGGCCCACTACTAACCCAAATAAAAAAAGAATCATTTCATTACTCTTCTCCCATACCTTTAAAAACAATTGTCATCTCTATCGATTTAAAAATCATCAACTGCTTCATAAAGTTATTCTCTCAGTACTTTTCTATCATACAACTCCTTGTTTTATAGGTCAATCTACTCAAACTATAAATTATACTAGCATCGCATTAAAATGATTAAACTCCCAGACTCTATACTTTCAAGAACGGGGGAGAAATTAAACCCTGCCTACTTTGTAAACGTTTATTATAAAACTCACGAAAAAATTTAATTTATTGAAAAAGGATAGCTCGGAATAAATGGTATAAGCTCCTTTTCCTGTTATTTTATCGATTAACTATTCTCAAATTATGTAGATAGAAATATAAAGGAAATTAATATTTTTTGTCGAATTAAATAGGTGTAGCAGTAAATAAACATTCTAGGAGGCACTGTATGCTATTTTACAATTGATATCATCTACTAATTTCACAAAATAATTAGGAGCTGATAACTATGATTTATAAAACAACCCTTGAAAATAGTACTCATGAAATGTTAGAAGGATTTTTTGTGGACTGGCCAAATCCGCCAAGTTCAGAAACTCACTTAAAGTTATTAAATAGTAGTAGTAAAATAGTAATTGCATTAGATCCTTCTATAAATAAAGTCGTTGGATTCATTACAGCAATTAGTGACGGAATTATTTCTGCATATATACCACTTCTCGAAGTTTTACCGGAATACAAAAATAAAGGTATAGGTAAAGAATTAGTTCAAAAAATGTTACAAGAACTTGATGATATCTATATGATTGATTTATGTTGCGATGATGATTTAATTCCCTATTATAAAAAATTTGGAATGATGACAGCTACAGGTATGGTAAAAAGAAATTATAAGATGCAATCGGGTAATGTATAAGCTATTTTTACGCCCTTGCTTAAATATAAAACCACAAAAATACATTTAAGACTGCATCCACGATGTATCCTAAAACTAGCTTTTCTCTTTTTAATTACGTTCTCATTCAATATTATTATAAAAACCGCACTTATTTATGATACGCTTCACCGCAACTAGTATAAGTGCGGTTTTCCCGTCTAAGCTTTATAATGAAATTAAGGACGGTGATTGGATGCTATCAAAATCAATGGAACAGCAATTGATCGAAGTAATTAATAAACAAGTGACTACGGATTTCATCATTGTTTTTGGCTCTTTTGCTAAAGGAACGGCTCGTGAAGATAGCGATATCGATCTTGCTTATTTCAGTGACCAGCAGCTATCCTCCTATGAACGTTTTACATTGGCTGGGGACTTAGCAACTTTAACTGATCGTGAAGTAGATTTAGTCGATTTGAAACAAATCGACACGGTATTTACGATGCAAATTTTTTCTAAAGGCATACCTATCTATATAAAAGACGAAAATGAATATACACGTCAAAAAATGCGCGCCTATAGTATGTATGCAACTTTAAGTGAGCAACGCGCCCCAATAATTGAAGCCATTAAAGAACGAGGAAGTGTATTTGGCGATGAATGATGTCATATTAAATAAAACAACGACGATTGAACGATGTGTGAATCGTATTCACGAAGTATATGAAGGGAATCCAGACAATTTAAAGGATTTCACAAAGCAAGACAGTATTATCTTAAATATTCAGCGTGCATGTGAGGCAAGTATCGACTTAGCGATGCATATTGTGAGTGAACGTAAACTAGGTCTACCAAAAGCTAGTCGTGAAGGCTTTAAGTTTTTACAAGAGGCTGGATTAATTAATGCTAATTTAGCAAAAACGCTAATGAATATGGTCGGTTTCCGCAATATTGCTGTACATGATTATCAGACATTAGAATTAGATATTTTAGAATCGATTTTAAACAAACATATTAATGATTTTAAAGATTTTACGAAGGTCATCCTCCAGCTCAACATATGACGCATACCGGATTGTTTCTCAAAACCGCGCCTACTTATGATACGCTCACATACTCACCATTAGTAAAAAACCGGTATCCAAAAGGATACCGGTTTTCAATTTAGTTTAAATTATCGTTGCATAGAAGCGCGCATGCGGCCCATGTTTGCAATTGTTCCACCATCTACTAAGATGTCGATACCTGTTACGTAAGAAGCTGCCTCACTTGTTAAGAAACCTACTACTGATGCGATTTCTTCCGCTTGGCCTTCACGACGCAATGGTGTGTGTGCGAGTAATAAAGCCATCATTTCGCTTGCCTCTTTTTCAGCACGTCCCATTGCCGTGTCGATTGTACCTGGAGAGATTGATGCTGTACGAGCACCTTTTTCTCCCCAAGCCCAAGCACGGTCTTTAACCATTTCGATTACAGCGATTTTTGAAAGTGGGTAAGAACCTTCATTTTTACCATGAGTTGCAACTTCCATTGTATCCATGAAGCCATCAGCTAATGGATTTTTTAATACTTCGCGTAATTCTGGTGGAGCTGGCACCATATGTGCGCTCATTGAAGATACACATACAGCTACTGAACCGGGTGTTGCGATTTCAAAGAATTCATCTAAAATATATGCTGTACCAACAGCATTAACAGTCATGATTGTTTTCCAGTCTGCCATTGTTGGAGAAAGACCTGCAGTATGGATAACACCTGCAAATTCACCCATAGAAGCAGCTTTTTTAGCTAAAGCTTTAACTGCTGCGCGATCAGAAATATCACAAGTTGTGTATTCTACAGTTTCTACGCCTTCAGCTTTTAACATTTTTGCAGTTGCTGCTAAACGCTCTTCATTCATATCTGCTAAAAGAAGCGCACCCTGTTTCCCTAAAACTTTAGCAGAAGCAACGCCCATTCCACCTGTACCACCTGTAATTACATAAACTTTTGTCATTTTTATTTCCCCCTAATTATAGAATGCATTTGCTTTCAGTTTATACCTTTTTCACCATTTTATTCAAACGACAACTTGTAGTAAACTGTCTATAAAGGGAGGGCTCAAATTGAAAACCAGAGTATTATCGGATGATTTTTCTATTAAACACTACATAATAATCGCAATTCGTGAATTAATTACGGAGCTACCCTTCGAAAAAATTACTATTCAATTAATTGCCAATCGCACAGGAATTAATCGTTCTACCTTTTATTTACATTTTAAAGATAAGCAAGCCGTGCTAGATCACCTTACGAATCAGTTATTAACAGAATTCGTGTCACATTATCGACAACCTATTACAAAGATAGACACCCAAAGCTCAACAATTTCCCACACAACCTATCAAATTTGCCTACACCTTCAGCAAAATTCAGATTTTTATAAAGAGCGGATTGATGACCAAAAATTTATATCGAGTTTATATACCGTTTTATATGATGCACTTACAGAACACATAAAAAACGAGGCATTGGTGACATTTACGGCTTACGGGACAATCGGCTATTTAGCAAAATGGTTGAAGGAAGATTGTGCGACGCCTGTTGAAGAAACGGCTGCTGGGCTGCAGAGCATCGGTGAATATGGATACAACAATCTACAATGAAAATGGCTTAAGTCCGCTATAACATGCGACCTTAAGCCATTTTTTAATTAATTTTTTGCATCCGTAATTGAAAGGTCGACACCCAGCACGCCAACTATCGAATTACCGTCCTTTATCGGACATGAAACTGTTAAACATTTACGCTTTGTGACAGAGGAAACATATATATCTGAAACGTAAAATTCCCCGTCCATTGCATTTCGAAACCAAGGTCTCACCCTCGCATTCACTATGCCTGCTGGCGGATTTGAAAATATGAACGTGCCATCGCTATAATTGGACCAGATTGCCTCAATATTTAGATGATTTTTTGCAAACTGTGTCAATGTGCTACGATGTATGCCCGCGTCCAGCTCGTATATCGGATTGTTATTTAAAAGCTCTTGCATATAGCCTTTTACGCGCTCGATTTGATTTGAATCCAATGTATATGTATTTTTATCTGATTTTTTAACCATTTTTTGAAGCTCACTCGACGTATTTGTGAGTGAATCCATAATTTCCACGATATCTGTAATGCTCTCATGCTGCTTTTCTGAACCACTTGAAACGCGGTATACTTGCTCAACGTTTGAAGTTGCCATTTCTGAAATATTATTCAGCAGCTCCGTGATATCAGAAACACTTTCCTTTTGCGAATTTACCGCTTCATTTGTGTTTGAGATAGATGATTGAATGTCGTAAATACGTGTTTGCAATTGATTGAAGCTCTGTAGAACATTTCCAATTTCTTTGACGCTCGTGTCTACACGTTCGGCTTCCTCTTTCACCATTTTCGTGGATTTCACAATTTCATCTTGTATGATTTGTATATTACTTGTCGTTTCCGCTACAGCATTTGTCGTTAGACTAGCCAATGTTCCCACTTCCGTTGCCACTACATTAAATCCGCGACCATGCACACCTGCACGTGCTGCTTCGATCGAGGCATTGAGCGCAAGGATTTTTGTTTTGTTTGAGATTACGCCGATTGTATCAACGATTTGCTTCGTTTGCTCAGAATGTTGCACTAGATTATCCATTTGGGCTAATAACTGCTGATGCCCGACTTGTAAAAGTTCAATTTTATCTTCAAGAACTTTTATCGTATCTAGTGCATTTTTTAAATCCTCCAGTGAAATTAAACTATCCTGTTGAACGCGATCCGAGTTTTCTGCCACTTCGATTGATGAGGCAGAGATAATTTCCATTCTATTTTTCACACGTTTTGTGTAATCATTTGCGCGCTCACTTTGCGTCGTTAACTGTAATGTACTTTGCTGATTTGAAGATGAAATTTCATTTAACGATGAAGTTGCTAGTTTCAGTTGCTCTACTACTGCGTCTAATTGGTCGACCGAAACTTGAATATGTTCATTTACATTTGATACTTCTTCTGGATTTTGAAGTTCCTGCGCCTCAATCTTTGCCCTCGAAAAAAATTTCATCATCAACATCCCTCTTCGCCGTTAGTTTTCTTAATATAATTATATAGAATTTTCAGAAAAAATAAAATCCTTTTTACCTTTTATGTTAGAATTTCTCACATAACAAATAGAGTCCAGCTAAAATTATCCCTTAAATAGAATCGAGAGCCAAAAGAAAAACGATTACGTAAGACGGAAATCCGTTTACGTAATCGCTTAAGTTCTTTTTTGGAATTTACTCGATAAGGCTAAAGAAGCTGTTTTACGATATATTTCATTAACCGACAAATACAAAATAATTAACCTGTGTCGATATCATAAAACCATTTTTTTCATAAATAAATAATGCGCGACTATTATCGATTTCAACATCAAGCATAACCGAATTTTCTCCACTGCGCAGCACATAATCCTTCACCCAATTTAACATTTCCGAACCAATCCCTTGGCCACCAAACTTTGGATTCACAGCAAACGCGGTTACCCAATGCGCATCGCCTTCTTTACGTGTTGTTACCGTACCGACGACTTCTCCATCGCGCTCTGCCACCCATAGGCAAAGCCCTTCAGTTGACGTATTAAACGCGATTAAATCCAACGATTCCTCATACGTATCGCCAAAACCTTGTGTGAAAATCTCAACTAGTGCGTCAACATCCTTCGTTTCGAATTTACGCATTGAAAATGAAAAGTCAACTTTTGCTACCTCAGCCTTAGCCTCTAAGGTAGCCTCAGAAAAGCTATAGCGATAGCCTATTTTCAGAAGAAATTCTGCGCCAAAATGTGCACCATCAACAGCTAGCGCTAAATCGCCCTCGCTCCCCCGTGCACTAAAAGCATCACGCAACACATTGATTAAAGCTTCTCCAACACCTATTTGACGATACATTGGATCCACTAAAATCGACCACTCATACGTATTTAGGCCCATTAAATCAACTGCGCTCGCTGCCCCCACTAGTGCTCCATGTGCATCATCGTAAATTAACACGAAAAACCCACGAGCCTCATAGCTCTTAGCGATTGCTAAGTTCATCACAGAACGATACGACTTTAAATCCGCTTGCTCTGCTGCCTCGCAAAGCCCATTTAATTCATTATACGTTTCCATATCAATTGGAAACGAAACTGTAATTGCTGATAAATTCATAAAAGATAAAATCTCCACTTCACATTTAAATATATCTTAATTGTAGAGTAGCTTTTCATGTCAGGCAACCTTAAATCATTTATATCCGCCTATCTCACATTAAAAGCTACTTATCCCGTTAAAGTTTTTCTCAAGTTACCACCAAAAAACCGTAAATGCATTCAACTTGTGCATTTACAGTTTCCTAATTCATTCCTCTAAACCGGCATTCAACATACTTGCATAAATGCCGTTTTTCTCTATCAATTCTTGCTGCGGTCCACTTTCTACAAGCCTACCACTCTGCATCACGAACACTAAATCTGCACCCCGCACCGTATTTAAACGATGGGCAATCACAAAGCTCGTACGCCCTTGCATCAGTACCTCAAGTGCCTCCTGGATCTTAAGCTCCGTCACCGTATCTATGCTACTCGTTGCTTCGTCCAATAATAAAATTACTGGATCGGCTACTAGAGCTCGCGCAATCGAAAGTAGCTGCTTTTGACCTTGAGAAATTTCAGCGCCATCTGAATTTAATACCGTATCATAACCATTTTCAAGCTTCATAATGAAGTCATGTGCATTGGCCTTCGTAGCCGCTGCAACAATTTCCTCATCCGTAGCATCTAAGCGTCCATAGCGAATATTTTCAAAAACGCTTGTCTCGAATAAAAACGGGTCCTGTAGCACGAATGCCATTTGACTACGTATCGTCTCACGTTGGATGTCTCGTATATCATGCCCATCAAATAACACAGTACCTTCGCCTGGATCATAAAAACGTGAAATCAACTGCATAATCGTCGTTTTCCCTGCTCCAGTAGGTCCAACAAGCGCAACCGTTTGCCCCTGCTCCACTTTAAAACTAATGCTTTGCAATGTATTTGGTCCTTGCAATTTTTCATATTTAAATGAAACATCACGGAACTCGACATTACCTTGAAGTTTCAGCCCACGATCAACCGTGCCAGCATCTTCTTCTGCTTTCTCATCCATAATATTGAACACACGCTCCGCCCCAGCAATCGCCGAAAGTACGGTGTTAAATTGGTTTGCTAAATCATTTAAAGGTCGTGTAAATTGACGCGCATATTCTGTGAAAATAACGATTGTTCCCACTGTTACATGGCCATTTAGCGCTAATATACCTCCTACGCCTACAACAAGCGCAAAGCTCATATTATTCAGACCGTTCATTACTTTTGGAATATAACCTGAATAAGATAACGCCCAGAAACCTGTGTGACGCAAACGTAGGCTTTTTTCGCGGAATTCATCCTTCACACGTTCTTCCTGTGAGAATGCCTTTACAACACGTTGCCCAGAAATCGTTTCCTCAATCATCCCGTTCAATGCACCAACTGCCGCCTGTTGTTCCTTAAATAACTTACCGGTACGACGTGTAATCCAGCCCATCGCCCAAAACATAACTGGGATGATTAACATCGTTATAAACGTTAATAGAGGGCTTAAATAAAGCATGACAGCAAACGTCCCCACAAGCGTCAGAACACTTGAAAATACTTGAATAAAGGCTGAGTTCAACGTCGCACTTACCGTTTCAACATCATTTGTGGCACGACTCATTAACTCCCCATGCTGACGTTTATCGAAAAATGGAATTGGCAGCCGTAGCATATGGCTAAATAACCCTGTACGCATACGATAAATCGTTTGCTGTGCAATACCGATCATCCAATAACTTTGTAAAAATAGCGTGATTGAAAGTACCACATACACGCCCACTAACCATAAAATTGGCGTTAAAACACCTTCAAACTTACTTTCCATGACATAATTATCAATAATTTTCCCAATAATAAACGGCCCAACAAGCGCCGCCACAGAACTGATGACAACCATCATCAGCACTAGAATAAGCAGCATTCGCTGTTCATCAACAATTTTCCAAATACGACCTAGTGTATATTTCCAATCACTTGCTCGCTCACCTTTTTTCTTCTTAGGCTTGCGTTGCAAATCTTCCTTCGTCAAAACTCGCTCATAGCCAAAAGGTTTTTCGAATAACTTCATTCTACTCTACCTCCTGTTCTTGCTGCGATTCTGCTATTTTGCGGTAAAGGTCATTCTTAAGTATTAACTCTGCATGTGAGCCAAAGCCAACAACATGTCCATCCTCTAACAGAAGAATTTTATCTGCTGTTTTCGCTGTGCGGATTTTTTGCGTAACAACAAGCATCGTTGCCTGTTCCTCCGCTAAAGCCTGCCACAATGCGGCTTCTGTCTTCACATCAAGCGCAGAAGTACTATCATCTAATATTAAAATTTGCGATTTACGTATTAATGCACGTGCAATAGAAAGACGCTGCTTTTGACCACCGGATAAATTAACACCTTTTTGGCCAACGCGCGTATTGTATGCATCTGGGAACCCTTCTACTGCATCATGAATTTGCGCCTGCCTTGTTGCAGCTTGCACCTCTTCAAGATCCGCATCTGTTTTGCCCCAGCTCACATTCTCTAAAATCGAGCCCGTAAACAGCATCGATTGCTGTGGCACAAAGCCAATCATCTCTCGCAGATCATCCAATTGCCAAGACTGCACGTTTTGCCCATTTACAATGATTTCTCCAGCCGTCACATCATAAAAACGTGGAAGTAAGCTTAACATCGTCGACTTACCAGCACCCGTTGCACCCATAATTGCTAGCTTTTCACCTGGCAATACTGAGAATGAAATATTACTTAATACATCCTGCTCTGTTTCAGGATAACGGAAGCTTACATTTTGGAAGTGAACCGCACCGATTTCCGTTTCATTCAGCGGAATCGCCGCCATAAAGCCATCATGATTTTCCGTCCCTTCATCTACAAGCAGCACTTCCTCCATACGCTCAGCCGAAGCCTTCGCACGAGCAAACGCAATAATAATAAAGGCAAACATCGAGAACGCACCAGTCATTCGCGTCGCATAGTTGATGATTGCCACTAAATCACCTACTTGCGCATCATTAGCTGAAACTTCTCTCGTACCAAACCAAACAACCGCAAGTAAACAGAAATTCATTACTAACATTAATACAGGTAAGATTAACTCCATCACACGTAAAGCCTTCATTGTGTCCATCTTTAACCCAGTAGCAACCTTTTCAAAACGGCTCGACTCATAACTGCCACGCATATATGCCTTCACAAGACGTACTGCCTGTAAACCCTCTTGAAGTACACGATTCACTCGATCTAATCGTTTTTGCACAAGTGCAAAATAACGTACTCCCTTCACAACCATAAAACCTAAGAAAATCAATAAAATTGGCGCACCCACTAATAAGAACATCGCTATTTTGGCATTTACATAAAACGCTAACGCAATACTTCCTATTACCGATAGCGGCGCTCGAAGCATAATACGTAGGCTCATAAATAAAACGTTTTGCACTTGCGTAATATCCGAAGTTAAACGTGTAATTAAGCCTGCAGTAGGAAACTTTAAGTATGTAGCCATTGAGAACGATTGAATTTTCGTAAACAATGCATTGCGCAATTCAAAGCCAAAACTTTGGGCTGCATGCGCACTAAAATAGGAATTGATAATCCCTGCGGCTAAGGCCAAAATCGTTAGCCCCACCATTAATAAACCGTAATGTAGTATTGTATCCGTATCCCCTGCGATAATTCCCTTGTCAATAATATGTGACATGATCAAAGGCTGGATTAGCTCAACGAATAATTCGATGAACATTAAAAACAGCGCAAAAACGACGACACCCATATACGGCTTTACATAAGCAAAGACCGTTCTCATTCCAAATAACCTCCCATTGATATAATTCGGAAACCGAATCTTTCGTGTTGTTAAATCGATTATGACATAATTTTCTGTAAATTAAAACTATAAATCGGTACATAAACCTTTTGCTAGGTACAAATATATAATGGTTAAATCTATTTTTTAAAAAAGAAATTGATATGTGTAAAATAAATTATGTACTACCAAAAAAAATCACTAATATTAATAAATTTTATCATTTTGAACTAGTCTAAATGATATTATAAATATAAAATAAACCTTATTGGGATATATATTATTCGCCAACTATTTAAATGATTCTAATTAATCATTTAAATATTAATAGTATGAATTAGGACTTTCCTCATCGTTTTAAGTACTTTTTTTGTTTATTATGATAAACTGTAATTTTATTAACTATTTTTATACTTTCTTGGTTAAAATATATAAAGTTAATTACTAATAATTATTTTAATGCATTTTACAATGAAAATAAAAATTCACTAATACTAAATCCAATTATAAACAGCTTAAGTTTCATCCTTTAAGTCATTATAAAGCTACAATTAGTAACTATTTTTCAAATTATCTACGTAAAAAGTATCCAATAAGAAATAAGGGGGGCGTAACTTTGGCCAGTAATTCATTAAGCATAGCTACTTCAGAAAATTTTATTCATCTTCCTTCGTTCATTATTAATAAGAACAAAACGATTTTACAATGGAACCAACCTTGCGAAATTACTTTCGGATTCACTAGTGAAGAAGTTCAAAGTGGCGAACAAGTTTTCAATCAATTATTTTCAAATGTTGAAGATTATTATGTGCAGGAGATTTTATTTGAAAAGAGAACCATTCGCATAGAAGATATACAGTTAGTGTCAAAAAATGATACTTTAATCGACGTTTCTCTAATCGCTTCACCTTATGAATTTCAAGGTGAACACGCTACACGCGTTCTTTGCGTTGTACGCGATCAATCTAGAACACTAAATAACTCAATCCAATCATTAACAGACTTTAAAAATGGAATATATTCATCATTTATGACTGTCAATTTAGACAATGAAGGCTTCATTACCGGCACCAACGCATTATTTTTAAAAGCCAGTCAATGGACACCGAAGCGAGTAATCGGTAAAACATTCTGGAACCTTTTCCCGGATACTGAGGAAAATTCAAAAGTTACAAATGCAATTTGGAAAACACTCGTTAACGGTAACATTTGGCAAGGTGAAGTTGAGAAAATCGCGAAAAACGGTGAAAGCTACTGGGTTTACCTAACTGCTATTCCGACAATTAGCCAATCAAAGAACAGCACTGAATACGTACTTGTTGAGCAAGACATTACGAAAGACAAAACAATTCAATTGCAGCTCGAAAAAATTGCCTATATTGATACAGAAACCGGCTTAATGAACATTCACCGACTTGAGCAAGTTATAAATGAATCAATTATTGAAGATAAACATTTCTCATTCGTTTATTTGAGCATTGATAATTACTACACAATTAAGGATTTACATGAAAATCAAACAGATAATACGTTAATTACTGAATTCACAAAACGTCTAAAAATGTACTTCCAGGATAGTTCCATGGCACGCGTGAATGAAAATGATTTTGTGATTATTACGCCACTACCAGAGTGGTATATCCAAGGATTCTTAAATTATCTACTACAAAATCCTATTTATAATGGCAATATTGCTGTACCGATTTCTATTAGCGGTGGTATTACACGATACCCAGAAGATCAATCTACTTTTGCCGAACTAATGAAAGCCTCAATCGCTACGATTACTCATGTACGCGAAGCAGGTGGAAACAGTGTCGTATCACTTTCGCTTTCAACACATAAAGCACTTAATCGTAAATCACTTGTGGAAAAACGATTATTACTTGCATTAGATCAAGAACATTTAAATGTTTTATTCCAGCCTCAATTAGATTTAAGAAGCGGGAAAATTACAACTGTAGAAGCACTCGTTCGTTGGGAAGATGCTGAAATTGGCGTCGTTTCTCCAGATGAACTGATTCCAATCGCTGAAGAAACTGGCCTAATCAATAATATTGGTTCCTTTATGCTTGAAAAGGTATGTGAGCAAGCTTTAGCTTGGCAACGTGCCGGAATTGAACTCAAGATCAGTATTAACTCGTCCGTGCGTGAGTTCCGTGATAAAAACATGGCGAAATCGATTTTAGAAACATTAAATCGTACAGGCTGTCCTGCGCATTTAATTCAAATCGAGATTACCGAGAAATTCGCATTAGAGGCTGAGGCTGAAACAGGCATTATTAAGCAAATGCGTCAGCTAGAAAACGAAGGCATTACCTTTGCTCTAGATGACTTTGGTACAGGCTATGCTTCATTCCGCTACATCCAGCTCCTACCGATTCAAATATTGAAAATTGATCAGACCTTTACACACTCACTTATACAGTCTGAGAAGCAACAACGCCTAATTCACGGGATGATTCAGCTTGGTAAATCAATGAATTTAACAGTACTTGCAGAAGGTGTAGAAACAGAGGAAGAGCAAAATCTTCTAACAACGTATGGCTGCGACGCATTGCAGGGTTACTTCATTAGTAAGCCAGTTACAGCATCTGAAATTACAGCGCTTTTACGTAGATTAAATTAATAGCATAATAAAAAGGCGAAATTATATGCTTACACGCATACAATTTCGCCTTTTGCTATTTTTTAAATTTCGAAGGGATAATTTTTGAACCCCTTTGAATAATCGGATCCATCGATGATCGCCCTGCATGGAAAACTCGCATTAGCACCTGCATAATAACCTCGGCAAACACTAGCCCCATCGCAATAGCTCCCGAAATCATAAACACGAATAAACCATTTTGCGTGCCCATTACATAATCCTGCTCTACAATATTTCGCATCGTATTATAAGCAATTCCCCCTGGTACAAGTGGGATAATACCTGAAACGCTAAAAACAATAACAGGCATACGTTTATTACGTGCGAATATATGCGCGATAAATGCCACAAAAAATGCACTTAAAAAAGTAGCTTGCAACGCATCAACTTGTTGCGCTTGCGTTAATAAATAATAAATCGACCATCCGATTGCACCCACAAAGCCACAATGAGGAATAACCTTAGTTGGCGCATTAAAAATAACGCCAAAGCAGGCCGTAGCGATAAAGCTAAGCAATGCTTGTATGAAAAATTCCGTCATTCCAAATCGCTACCTCCCTTAAAATGATAATACGAGTGCCACGCCAGCACCAATTGCAAACGCTGTTAAAAATGCCTCCGCTCCCTTAGCCATACCAGCAATAAAATGCCCGGCCATTAAATCACGTACTGCATTTGTAATGATAAGACCTGGCACAAGTGGCATAACCGAGCCAATAATGATTGTATCAATCTCGGTACCGTAACCTAGATTAACAGCTGTAAAGGAAATTATGGCGACAATCAATGCAGCAAGAAATTCCGAGAAAAACTTAACGCGTGTTTTCTCATGAACAACGCTAACAACATAGTGACCAACCCCACCTGCAATAAATGCAACAGGCATATCTGACCAGACACCTTCGAATAAAATCATAAAGGCTGCACTCGCTATCGAGGCCGCGAGCACCTGAATAGATATAGGTAGAAAATAATTTGTATTTTCAATTTTTTTCAGCTCGTAAAAGGCTTGTTCTAATGTTATCATTTGAGATGTAAGCTTACGTGAAACACTATTTACAAGTGCAACTCGATGTAAATCTGTAATTCGTGTTGTTATTGAGGTAATTCTCGTAGGCTGTGTCTTTCCAAGCGAAAAAATAATGCCTGTTGGCGTTACATAACTTTGCGCATCGACCATATTTTGCGAACGCGCCATCCTTAACATCGTATCCTCAACACGATACGTTTCAGCGCCACTTCCCATCATAATTCGACCTGCTAAAAGGAAGCATTCCAATGCCATTTCATTTTTATTTTCACTTTCATTTTCATTTTCATTTTCATTTTTATCTTCTATCAATATAATAGGGACCTCCCTCAAAACTACTTAGCTCATCTTAACGAACAATGACAAAAAACTCAATCAGAATACAGATTTTTACTGAAATAACTACATATAATAGTTAAGACAATTTTTAAAGGTCTATTCAATCTTCATTCAATGCCTATTAGCACTATTTTAACATAGAGGGGAGTATCTTCAGAATGGAAAACCCAAGAGAAAAAAGAAGTAGCATATTCGTTGATGTACTTCTTTTAACTGCAATTTTCGCAATTCTATTCTCAATCATTTTCTTTACACTTATTGATAAGCGTTTTACATTTGCAGAACCACAAAATGAAATTGGGATTACCGACATATCCCCTTCCTCTGAGACGACCGAAAGCGAATCCACATTCCCAGGGGTGAAAATCATTACAGACATATCGAATGATCCATTCATTCCATTTGCAATACAATACCCCTTAACGCTTCATGAATTATTTAATAATCAAATAGAAGCTTATATTGAAATAGAAAAAAACGAATACATAAGTCAAATGAACGAAAAAGGAAAGTTTAATAATGAACAAGTCGGGGAATTAAACATTTCATTTGAAACATACTCCTATATTGATGCTTATTATTCTTTTATCTTAACGCGAACACTTTCAATACCTGGAGAAGAAACGATTCAAACGGTTAACACTTACTTTTTAAACAACAAAACAGGCGACCTTTTAACGATACGCGACGTCCTTAGTAATAACGACGATAGCCTACAAACTTTTTCAGCTCAGCTCCAAGCATTAATGCAGGATCACGAAAGCTTTGCAATGATAGACTCCGATCAAATAAATATTATGGCAGCACCTTCTTGGAAAAACTATGAATGCTTTAGCATTTCAGAAGACAATCTGACTTTATTCATGCATCCAATAGAAGATGCACTCGCAGCGCAGCCGTTAACGATCAAGGTTTCATTATCATCCATTAATACATTGCTGAAGGAGGAATTTCAAATTCAAATGGAAGATGAAATGCAGGTAATTGTCGATCCTAATAGCGGTAGCGGCAAGCGTATTGCATTAACTTTTGATGACGGTCCACACCCTGATGTGACGCCTCAAATTTTAGCCATTTTAGAAAAATACAATGCAAAAGCTACCTTCTTTATGCTAGGAAGCCGCGTCCAATATTACCCAGATATTGCACGTGATGTCTTCAAGGGCGGACATGAAATAGGCAATCACACTTGGAATCACCCCGTGCTGACTAAAATGTCTAAAGCGCAGATTTTAAAGGAATATACGACGACAGAGCAGGCGATTGTTAAGGCTATCGGCACAAATTCTACTATTTTCAGGCCACCATATGGTGCATCAAATTCACTCGTAAAATCTACAATTGATTCACCACAAATAAACTGGTCAATTGATACGTTGGATTGGAAATTCCGATCAGCTCCGAAGCTTTTACCTGCTATAAAAAATACGTTACATAATAACGCGATTATTTTAATGCATGATATTCATTTATCAACAGCAGACGGGCTAGAAGATGTACTGCAGTATTTGCGAGGCGAAGGCTTTGAATTTGTTACAGTTAGCGAAATTTTAAACGATAAAG
The DNA here is from genome assembly GCA_045617525.1 of Solibacillus sp. Classification (GTDB taxonomy): domain Bacteria; phylum Bacillota; class Bacilli; order Bacillales_A; family Planococcaceae; genus JAZLIT01. The sequence goes on from JAZLIT010000070.1 coordinate 98,459, forward strand.
AATAGCAGTAAGACATAAAATTACCCCCGAATGTTGACCCGCTGTAAAGGTGGTCGATTCGGGGGTTTTTATTTTGTTTACTCTTGCGCGAAAAAGAGTGTACCTGAAATTAATGACTAATTTATGACTATCGAAGTTTCACCTTTGATTTTGCCGCGAAACTATTTAAATCATAGCTATTAATGCTCGTATTACTCACTAAATACAGCGCTTCGTCAATGTAAATCATACGTTGGATTGATTCTTCCCAATTCTCATATTCCATCGCAGAGTTGTAATTCACGATATCTGCTGCTAGTTGAATGCCCTTCTCTGGCGTCACTTCATAAAGTCTTGCCCCACTACCATTGTACTGTAATTCTTGCGTACCTACGCGAGAATACAGAGTAATTGGGAATCCGAATAGATTTTTCCCCGTATGACGGAATAGTGCTTTATGATTATCAAGCGCCTGCGAATAACTTCCCTGCCCGCCAATAATCTCAACGTCTTTTTCAATTGGATTCGTTAAATCGGTTACATCAAATAATGAGAGCTTCACACCCTTTTGCACCACGAATGATTGGCCAGTGTCTTTATCTTTCTCTAAGCTTGTATCATAGCCAAGCCCTAATAGGTGATTTTCGCCAATCGGATGTAAATACGTACTATAGCCAGGAATTTTTAGCTCACCAAGAACTTTCGGGTTTTTCGGATCAGCTAAATCAAATGCGAAAAGTGGATCCATTTCCTTGAACGTTACAATGTACGCACGGTCACCCATAAAGCGTGCTGAATAGATGCGCTCACCCTTGGCTAAGTCACGTACTACGCCCTGTTGCACCATTTGCTTATCAAAAATGGTAATCGCGCTTGTCGAATCTGCTTCCTCACCACGTGTATTCCCTTTAGTAGTTGCTACGCGGAAATAGCCATTATATTCATCCATCGAAAACTGATTTAACACAGTCCCCTCTATCGTTGTTTGCCCCGATAAATAAATCGACTTCCCTTGGATACCAAATCGGTATATTGTCGTTTCTGATGGTGTACGAATCATCATTCGATTCCATATCCCATCTTGCGCTGCTAAATTGTCACTATATAGACCAGCAGTAATATACATAGCCTCATGTGACATATAAAACCCTGCCCCACCACCTAAATAACTTTCTGTTTCCACCTTTGCCGTTTCCCCACTCGCTAAATCGAGTACTGAAATGACTGTATAATTAGGATCCTGGCTATTCGGCAAAATCGATATCCGGTCGTTCTGTAGCAGTTGCTCGCCCTCTTCATTACTATCATAAACGGCTGGCTTTAAATCTACATCCACACCTTCTTTTAACAGCCAATAATTCGGTGCTGTTTGCGTCACTAAATAGAGCATATTAGCTGTCTTTCGAATTGCTACTATATCGCCTTCTTGCCCAATTTCACGTAGCTTTTTCGGGGCCTGCTTATTTGAAATATCATAAATTGCTACTTTTGAAAAGTTCTTATATAGATAATTACCATCCTTGATTTCCTCACGATGGTCCGAAAAAGCAATAAGCAAGTAGTGTTCATGTAGTAGCAGCTGATGTGCATATGCATTCTCCTCTAGACGAATTACTGCTTGCTTCACCATATTTGATGGATTTTCCGCATCAACTAGCACAATCGTCTGATCGACAATCGTATAAATGGTTTCACCATCCGTCAATGTAACATCAGCTTCTTCAATGCCTTCTACTTGATTATTCGTCTCAGAATGTCCACTACCTGCCCCTAAACTTGATTCCGATTCCGATTCAGCTATGTCTTCTAACATTTCAAACCTAATTGTATTCCTTCCGGTATTTACCTCTTCCGCTTGGATAAGTGCCTCAAAATAACTTTCTAATTCTTCGTCCGTTTGAATACTTGCTAGCTTTTCAATAATTGTAAAGGGTACACTTTGCGCTCGAGTTATAAGTGGTGGATTTATAAAAGCACTACGCTTAATGTGTAGATTGTATTGTCCAGGAGGTAGCTTTTCAATGATAATTTGATTTTGATTTGAAATACTAATTGCAGATGCCACTGGCTTTCCATCCTTGTCTGTCACATACACCTTATTTTCATCTATACTTCCCTCATCTAAGTCATGGGATGTCGTCATCGAAAATGGCTGTGAGGCAAGAACTGTTGATGGTGCAAAGAACGCTACCTTATTTTGAAACAAAACAGTGCCTCCAATTCCCATCACTATTATCAAGGCTATAAAAGCACTTATATAAAATTTACCTTTCAACTCCTTTTCCTCCTTCCAAAGCTCTTTGACCCATTAGACCGATGCAAGTAAAAATAAGTTACAATATTTTGAATATTTTTTCGTGATGAAAAAGCCATCCAGCATAATTAATTAAAGGGCATGTCTCACATAAACTAACGCGAAAACATACCCTTTTTTTCATCTACATCTATTTCGTAAATTCAATGTCGATTACCCAAATTTCAGCTTGTGTCCCGATACGCGTTGGAGGGCCCCAGAATCCGAAGCCACTCGAAACAAGTGTATGCATTTGATCAACTAGCTTGTAGCCATAATCGACTTCAAAAATTCGTTCCGTAATAAATTGATTTGGCCACATTTGCCCGCGATGCGTATGCCCAGATACATGAAAATCTCCGCCCGCGCTCGACGCTACTTGTATATCATTCGGTGTGTGATTCATTATAAACCACGGCGCTGACCAATCATTAGGCTTAAGATTCCCAATCGCTTCACGACTTTTCTTCGTGATATCCTCACGTCCTGTAAGATGTACACCATTCGGCAATTCTATCGTTTCATCCATTAAAATTTTCACATTTGAGTTCTCCATAGCATCAAGGAATTGTTCAATTTGATTCCCGTAATACTCATGATTTCCTAACACACCATACACACCATATGTTGATGATAGCTGCTGCATCACTTCACCCATATTTCGGTTAATATACTGCTTCGGTATATCATCAATAATATCACCCGCAAGCAACACTAAATCCGGACTCTGTTCATTCGATAATTGCACAAACTTCTCTAGATGACCTTTATGCGATAAATAGCCTAGGTGGAAATCCGCCCCAAGAACGACACGCATTGGCTCTCCTTCTTTATCAATCGTAATCGTCTGCTTATGTACAACAGGTGTATACGCGAAATAAAGCCCCATCACAAAAAGTAACGCAAAAATTCCCAATACACTTGTCCCGACCACCTTCGAAGACAATGGTGTAAGCCAAACTACCAAATTAGCAATAAGACATAATATTAGCCCGTATTGCATCACAAACATCCAGAAATAGCTCAGTAGTATAAGAATATCGAGTTTAGGACTAATTTTCGCAATGACAAAAGAAAAGGCAATGAATACAATAACAATCCAATATAACCATGGCCAGCGAAACAGTCCATAATGCTGCAGAAGACTTTTCAAATTCCATCCTATGTAATATACAATGCCACTATAAAGGGCAACGACTAAAGTTCCAATTAAATATTTCATGCAGCCCCTCCTTTTCTCAATTGAAGTATAGCATGTGCAGTGGATTTCTTTCGAATATAAGGGTATTGTAATTTT
>JAZLIT010000071.1:0-9343 GCA_045617525.1 Solibacillus sp.
TAGGCTTCTTCATCGGATTTGTGTTTATAGCGATTTATAAAGCGTTAGCAAAATATAGTGCGAAACTTTCGAAGAGGTGGTCATAATGCGCGTTGTCATGTCTGGTTATTTTGGCTTTGATAATGTGGGCGACGAAGCGATTCTATTCTCAATCATTCGCGCCCTACGCAAGTGGGAGCCTGCTGTTGAAATTACGGTGCTATCGAATAATCCCGAGGAAACTGCAGCCACGTATGGTGTACAAGCAGTAAATCGCTGGAAACTGGCACAGATTCGCACGGTGTTGAAGTCAGCGGACGGTTTGATTAGCGGCGGGGGTAGCTTAATGCAGGATCAAACAAGTAGTAAAACAATCCCTTATTACGCTGGGATTATTAAGATGGCACAGCTGGCGAACGTACCGGTGTTCGTGTATGCGCAAGGTATGGGCCCAATTAACAAGAGCTTTAACAAGTGGCTTGTGAAATCTGTGTTTAATAAGTGCGCAGGCATCACGGTGCGCGACGAGGAATCTCGCGCGTTGCTTGAAGCAATTGGCGTGCGCGGTAATGTGACGATTGTGCCAGATCCTGTAGTCGGACTTGGCGGCGAAGGATTTACGAGTAAGTGGTTGGATGCGTGGCGTGGCGGGATTGGCGCGGTGGATGCTGATCTAGTGGTTGAAGCTGGGGCTGATTCTGATTTAGTGAAAGCCGGGGCTAAAACTTCTGAGAAGATTGTCGTAGAAGCCGGTGATTATATTACTGTGAGTGTTCGCGATTGGCCAACAGACGTTGACTACAAAGCGAAAATTGCCGTTTCTCTCGATGCATTGGCTGCAACTGGGTACAACGTCGTATTCATCCCAATGCACGGCGAACACGATGCGAAAAGCTCGGCTGATGTAGCGCGTATGATGAGCGCAGAAAGCACGATTGCCCCTGCTGATTTACCGATTGAGGAAAAAATCGCAGTTATCGGCCAATCGAAGCTACTAATCGGGCAACGTCTACATTCGTTGATTTTCTCTGCAATCGAACATACACCGTTCATTGCACTATCGTACGACCCGAAAATTGATGCGTTCGCGAACATCGTGAACCAACCAATTATCGGCCACGTCGAAGTTGATGACTGGGACGGCGAGATGCTCGCTGCAAAAGCGACTGCGCTTCTTGAAAATCACGATGCGGAGAGTACTAAATTAGCAACATTAATCGAACGTCTTCAAGTTGAAGCTGAACTTACAGCAAAACTTGCGTTAAATGCCTTTTAATTAGATAAAGCTGTGCTCAAGTTGTGTTAAAAACAACTTGAGCACAGCTTTTTTGATTTCTTGATGCGAAATTTTGAGTGGGAGATGATGTTTGTGCGTTCGCGGGTGCTGTTTGTGCGTTCACGGGTACTGTTTGTGCGTTCGCGCTATTTTTGTGCGTTCACGGCTCATGTTTGTGCGTTCACCGGTGCTGTTTGTGCGCTCGCGACTCATGTTTGTGCGTTCACGGGTACTGTTTGTGCGTTCGCGCTATTTTTGTGCGTTCATGGGTACTGTTTGTGCGTTCGCGGCTCATGTTTGTGCGTTCGCGACTCATGTTTGTGCGTTCCTCCAGCTACTATGGACGCAGTACATTTTCTACATCCCCACCACAACCCATTGCTGCGCATTCAACTATCTCCCTCTCTTTTAATCTTAAGTTCACTAAATTTTAGATAGTTTATTATTTGTAAAAGATTTTTGTGCGTTCGCGCGGTTGATATGGGATTCAAACAGAATTTAAGCAGTATTTTTCCTAGAGTTTTTATAAATTTCCCTTTGAAATTCGAATGGTGAAAAGGTTCTTTTTTATTCGGTATAGACCTTTTCTTGAATAATAGTTGGAATTGTGAGAATTGTTGTTGACTGAATGCTCATTCATATTTTACAATAAAGTTAACCATATGCACGGAAAATTCGTATTATCGCGAGTGCATGTGTATGAATGAGAAAAAGATAACGTTCAAAGGGGTAGAACTGTTACATACTGAGGGGGAGAAAGATGGGCACATTTATAATTATTAACTGGGTGTTGTTCGGGATTGTTTTACTATATGCACTAGGTTTATTCGCATACTTACTAAAAACGCGCTATGACTATATGAAGCTCGGAAGAAAAGAAGAGTTTGAATTAAAAATTGTTGAACGCGTATCTGATATTGTAGAAAAGGTATTTGGGCAATCAAAACTTTTAAAAGATAAGAAAATGGGCTTTGTGCATGTCATGTTTTTCTATGGATTCTTAATGGTTCAGCTTGGGGCAATCGATTTAATCTGGAAAGGTTTAGCGCCGGGCTCACATATTCCAATGGGTGGACTGTATCAAGTATTTACGTTCTTCCAAGAAATTATCGTACTAATGATTTTAGTGGCTGTTGCAATTGCATTCTACCGTCGCTATATGGAGAAGTTAGTTCGTTTAAAACGAGGCTTTAAAAATGGGTTAGTGTACATGTTCCTAAGTGTTTTAATGCTAGCAACATTAATCGGGAACGGTATGTATTTAATATGGCAGGACCACGGGTTAACTGCATCAGAGCCAGTTGCATCGGCAATTGCATGGACATTCCAATGGATGCCACCAACTGCAGCTGCAGTAGTATTTTTCATTATGTGGTGGGCGCATTTATTAGCGTTACTTGCATTCCTAATTTACATTCCACAAGGGAAGCATTTCCACTTAATTACATCAATTTTAAATGTATTCTTCAACCGTCAAGAGCGTATGGGCACATTAAGTCCAATCGATTTTGCAGCGATTGAAGAAGCTGAAGACGAAGAAAGCATGCCGCCACTAGGTGTTGGTAAGATCCAAGACTTCACGCAAAAGCAAATGCTCGACCTTTACTCTTGCGTAGAATGTGGCCGCTGCACAAATATGTGTCCAGCAACAGCTACAGGGAAGCAATTGTCGCCAATGGATTTAATCGTAAAACTACGAGATCACCTTACATTTACAGGTGCTGTAGAGACGAAGCAAAAACCATGGGTACCATTCTCATTCTTTAGTAAAACACAAGGGAACCAATTAGCGATGGCTGCAGGTGCAGAGGGTGCTGTTCTTGAAACGATTTATAGCCCGGCATTAATCGGTGACGTTATTACAGAAGAAGAAATTTGGGCTTGTACAACTTGCCGTAACTGTGAAGATCAATGTCCAGTTATGAACGAACACGTTGATAAAATTATTGATTTACGCCGTTATTTAACAATGACGGAAGGTAAGGTAAATCCAGATGCACAACGCGCGATGACAAACATCGAGCGCCAAGGAAATCCATGGGGTCTTAATCGTAAAGAAAAAGAAAACTGGCGTGACCTTGATCCTTCAATCTCAATTCCAACTGTAAAAGAATTGAAAAAATCAGGCGAAGAGATGGAATATTTATTCTGGGTTGGCTCAATGGGTTCTTTCGACAATCGCTCTCAAAAAATTGCATTAGCCTTTGCTCGATTAATGAATGAAGCTGGTGTTAAATTTGCTATTTTAGGAAATAAAGAGAAAAACTCTGGTGATACACCTCGTCGTCTAGGAAATGAGTTCCTATTCCAAGAGCTAGCAACAGGTAATATTGAAGAGTTCGAGAAAAATAATGTAACAAAAATCGTAACAATCGATCCACATGCATATAATATTTTCAAAAATGAGTACTGTGATTTTGGCTGGAGTGGCGAAGTGCTCCACCATACAGAGCTGTTATACGATTTAATTCAAGAAGGTCGTTTAACGATGGATCACCGCGTGGATGAAACAATCGTATTCCACGATTCATGTTACTTAGGTCGTTATAATGACGTTTATGATCCACCACGTGAAATTTTAAAAGGCATTCCAGGCGTCAAACTAGTAGAAATGGAACGAAACCGCGAATCAGGAATGTGCTGTGGCGCTGGTGGCGGTCTAATGTGGATGGAAGAACATGTTGGAAATCGTATTAACGTAACACGTACGGAGCAAGCATTAGCAACACAAGCTTCAGTAATCTCTTCAGGCTGTCCTTACTGCTTAACAATGCTTTCAGATGGCACGAAGGCAAAAGAAGTAGAAGAGGAAGTTGGCACATACGATATTGCCGAGCTTTTAGAGCGTGCCGTATTTGGTACACCTACTCCAAACGTTGAAGAGGTTGTAGAAGAAATCGAAGAAGTAACAGAAGTTGTAGCACCAGTTGTTGCTACGGTAGTAGTTGCAGAGGCGGTAGAAGTGCAAGCTGAGGTTGAAGTTCCAGTTCCAGCAGTAGAGGAACTTGTTGTTGAAGTAGCTCTAGAAGAACTCGTGGTTGAAGAAGCAGAAGCTGTAAAGGAAATCTCTGCAACATTTGAAAATGTTAATGAAGCTGAAGTCGTAGATGAGAAAAAAGACTAAAATATACTAAAGGGGGGGCTGATTCTTAGCTCCCTACATTAAATAAGTACCGGTCATGAAAAAAGGCATCATTTAACGCTTTATAGCACGAATGGTGCCTTTCTTTTATAACGAAACTGAGCGAGCGTTCAGTCAGGTATTGAATCATCATTTGCGCGAGGGGGATGGATGAATTGAGCAAAACGGTAATTTTAGATGGCGCGAGAACACCATTTGGGAAATTTAATGGTGGGCTAGCGAGCCTAACAGCGAGTGATTTGGGTGCCATTGCAATTAAACATGCGATTGAAAAAGCGGCAATTGAAGTGCAGGCTATTGATGAAGTTATCATGGGTACGGTTTTACAAGCAGGGCAAGGCCAAATTCCGTCACGTCAAGCTGCCACAAAAGCGGGCATTGGCTGGGAAGTTAAAACAGAAACGATTAATAAAGTGTGTGCTTCAGGCATGCGGGCAATTACGCTAGCGGACCAATTAATCCGTTTAGGCGAGGAACAAGTTATCGTGGCAGGCGGTATGGAATCCATGTCGAATGCGCCTTACTATTTGCCAAAAGCACGTTTTGGTCTACGTATGGGTGATGCAACGTTAGTAGATGGAATGGTATATGACGGGCTATCTTGTGCTTTTGATGTAAAACATGTTCACATGGGCACCTATGGCAATCAAACAGCAGATAAATTCAATTTAACACGTGAGGCACAAGATGAATGGGCCGAGCGTAGTCATCGTCTAGCACATGAAGCGCGCGGAAAATTTGCTGAGGAAATTGTACCCGTGCAAATTCCACAGCGAAAAGGGGAGCCGGTCTTTGTCACTGAGGATGAAAGTATTCGACCAACGACAACGATGCAAGCGCTTGCAAATTTAAAACCAGCGTTCGGCAAAGAAGGCACGATTACAGCAGGAAATGCACCGGGCGTAAATGACGGGGCGTGTGCCTTAGTGTTAATGAATGAACAGCGCGCTACCCGAGAAGGACGCAAACCTTTAGCAACAATTATCGGCCATGCAGAAATCGGAGTCGAGCCAAAAGAATTCCCGCAAACACCGGGACTTGTTATCTCGAAATTACTTGAAAAAACAGGCAAGACAGTAGCGCAAATTGATTTATTTGAAATAAACGAAGCGTTCGCAGCAGTAGCGCTTGTGAGTAACCAACTCGCAGTTCTAGACGCAGCGAAAGTTAATGTAAACGGTGGCGCGGTAGCACTTGGTCATCCAATTGGTGCAAGTGGCGCGCGCATTGTGCTAACACTTGCCTACGAGTTGAGACGTCGCGGTGGTGGGATAGGAATTGCCGCTATTTGTTCGGGGGGCGGACAGGGCGATGCAATCATGATTGAAGTGAACTAACAAAGGGGGGGAACGGAAATGGCCATTCAAAAGGTACTTGTCATTGGCGCAGGTCAGATGGGCTCAGGTATTGCGCAAGTTTGCGCGCAAGCAGGCTATGACGTCAAATTGAATGATATGAAGCAGGAGTTTTTCGAGCGTGGGCTTGCGGTAATCACGAAAAACCTTGCACGAGACGTGGAAAAAGCGCGTAAAACAGAGACGCAAAAGCAAGAAATTCTAAGTCGAATTTCAATGTCATTAAGCCTAGAAGATGCGCGTGATGTGGACCTTATTATAGAAGCGGCAGTAGAAAATATGGACATTAAGCAATCGATTTTTAAACAACTCGACACGATTGCACCAGCCCATGCAATTTTAGCCACGAACACATCGAGTTTGCCTATTACGGAAATTGCCGCGGTCACAAAGCGCCCAGAGCAAGTGATAGGCATGCATTTTATGAACCCAGTGCCTGTGATGAAGCTTGTTGAAATTATTCGCGGCTTAGCAACATCAGATGAGGTATATAAAGCAATTGAAGAAATGACGCTGAAGCTTGAAAAAACGCCAGTTGAAGTAAACGATTTCCCAGGCTTTATTTCTAATCGAATTTTACTACCGATGATCAATGAATCAATTTATGCACTGTATGAAGGAGTTGCCTCAAAGGAAGCGATTGATAATGTCATGAAGCTCGGAATGAATCATCCGATGGGACCGCTCACGCTAGCAGATTTCATTGGGCTAGATACATGCCTCTCAATAATGGAGATTTTGCATGAAGGACTAGGCGATAGCAAATACAGACCTTGTCCATTGTTAAGAAAATACGTGGCTGCTGGTTGGCTTGGTAAAAAATCCGGACGTGGCTTTTACGTTTACGAGTAGGGAGTATGGCTATGAACTTACAATTTACGGATGAACAAATAATGATGCGAAACATGGTTCGAGACTTTGCTAATACAGAAATTACGCCGTTTATTGAGAACCTAGAGGCAGGTGAATTCCCACGTCATCTCGTTTCCAAAATGGGCGAGCTTGGACTTTTAGGTATTACGGTACCCGAGGAATACGGCGGTGCAGGCATGGATTTCACCTCGTATATTATTGCGATTCATGAATTATCAAAGGTCAGCGCTGTACTTGGGGTTATTCTCTCAGTACACACTTCAGTGGGCACGAACCCGATTTTGTATTACGGCAATGAGAAGCAGAAGCAAAAGTATGTGCCGAAGCTAGCGAGTGGTGAATATTTAGGTGCCTTTTGCTTAACGGAGCCAAGCGCAGGTAGTGATGCTGGCTCGCTAAAAACGCGCGCAATTCGTGATGCAGAGGATTATGTGCTAGACGGGGCCAAAGTATTTATCACGAACGGCGGCGAGGCAGATGTTTATATCGTCTTCGCAGTTACCGATCCAGAATTAGGCTCGCGTGGTATTTCGGCGTTTATCGTTGAGAAGGACTGGGCCGGCTTTATCGTTGGAAAAGACGAAGATAAAATGGGGCTGCACGGCTCACGCACGGTGCAGCTAACGTTCGAAGGCTTGCGTGTGCCAGTGGGAAATTTACTTGGCGCAGAAGGGCAAGGTTTGAAAATTGCGCTCGGTAATCTCGATGTAGGTCGCATAGGTATTGCAGCGCAAAGCTTAGGCATTGCGGAGGCTTCGTTACAGGCGGCAACTACTTATGCGAAGGAACGCGTGCAATTTGGTAAGCCAATCGCGCAGCAGCAAGGTGTTGGCTTTAAATTAGCAGACATGGCAACAAAGGCTGAAGCCGCAAAGTTACTCGTTTACCGGGCAGCGAATTTACGCGCGCTAGGGCAACCATGCGGAATGGAAGCATCTATGGCAAAGCTTTTCGCATCGCAGACCGCAATGGATAATGCAATCGAAGCGGTACAAGTTTTCGGAGGCTACGGTTACACAAAGGACTACCCTGTCGAGCGCTATTTCCGTGACGCGAAAGTAACGCAAATTTATGAGGGCACAAGCGAAATTCAGCGCATCGTCATTAGCAAACATCTACTTAAATAAAACAATCAAAGGGGATTTGGAAATGAACTTTCAATTATCAGAGGAACACCAACAATTACGTGAAATGGTGCGCGATTTCGCACTAAATGAAGTAGCACCATCAGCAGCAGAACGCGACGAAACAGAAACATTCGACCGTGAGATTTTCGATAAAATGGCAGAGCTTGGCTTAACAGGTATCCCGTGGCCAGAAGAGTACGGCGGTGCAGGCTTTGACTATCTTGCTTATTGTATAGCGGTAGAAGAACTTTCTCGTGTTTGTGCATCAACAGGGGTAACTCTTTCTGCGCATACATCACTAGCAGGCTGGCCTGTATATAAATTCGGTTCTGAGGAGCAAAAGCAAAAATACCTTCGTCCAATGGCAGAAGGTAAAAAAATCGGTGCATATGGCTTAACAGAGCCAGGCAGTGGTTCGGATGCAGGTGGTATGCGTACATACGCTGTAAAAGATGGCGATGATTACGTACTAAACGGCTCGAAAATATTCATCACAAATGGCGGTATTGCGGATATTTATGTGGTGTTCGCGGTAACAGATGCAGAATCAAAAAATAGCACAACAGCATTTATTGTGGAGGCAGATTACCCAGGCTTTTCTGTTGGGAAAAAAGAGAAAAAGCTAGGAATTCGTTCATCTCCAACGACTGAAATCATTTTTGAAAATTGCCGTGTGCCAGCTGAAAATATTTTAGGAGAACTGGGACAAGGCTTCAAAGTAGCGATGCAAACATTAGACGGTGGGCGTAACGGAATCGCGGCACAAGCAGTGGGCATTGCCCAAGGTGCACTAGATGCTTCTATCGACTATGCAAAAGAGCGCGAGCAATTCGGTAAGCCAATCGTGGCAAATCAAGGCGTGGCATTCAAGCTAGCAGATATGGCGACGCAAATCGAGGCGTCTCGTTTATTAACTTATCAAGCCGCATGGTTAGAATCGAATAATCTTCCGTATGGTAAAGCGTCAGCTATGGCGAAATTGATGGCCGGCGATACGGCGATGAGCGTAACAGTTGAAGCGGTGCAAGTATTCGGAGGCTACGGTTACACGAAGGACTACCCAGTAGAGCGCTATATGCGAGATGCGAAAATTACGCAAATTTATGAAGGCACGCAAGAAATTCAACGTCTTGTAATTTCTCGTATGCTCACAAAATAAGCGGGTGGCAGAGGATCGACGTAAGCTCCAAGTAAAATCAAACGTCAAGGATGAAAGCTTAGTGGAAATAAGACGTCAGCAAATTTTGCAGGCGTCCATCCTGCTTTTTCGAGAAAAGGGATTCCACCGCGCCACGACCAGAGAAATTGCCAAGGCAGCAGGATTTAGTATTGGCACGCTTTATGAATACGTACGCACGAAGGAAGATGTTCTATACTTAATTTGCGATAGCATTTCGGTTAAAGTGAATAACAGTTTTGCACCATTCCCTGAGCAAAATGCAACAATTGAAGATTTAGAAATGGCCATCGCAAATTATATAAAGGTTGTTGATACAATGTTAGATGAATTCACAATTATGTATCAAGAAACTAAATCTCTTCCAAAAGAAGCGATGCGCTATGTTTTAAATAAAGAGCTCGAAATGGTGGG
>JAZLIT010000072.1:0-1590 GCA_045617525.1 Solibacillus sp.
TTTGCTTTAAAATGCTCATGCTTTCTAAATCCATATGCATTCCTTTTAATTACCTTTGAAGTATTATTAATTCCTTCTAAAAATCCATTCGAATAGCCAAATACATAACTATTCAAGATTTCAACTTGCCAATTTTTAAACATCTTAATCGCTTTAAAAAACGCTAAATTTTGCGTTTCCTCTACCTTCCGGTAAAAACCTAATAATCTTGTCTTTACAACCGTAAAATCCTTTTCTTCTTTCGAATCCCGCTGCCACTTTTTATAAAGTTCCTTTAGTTCATAGGCTTCTTTCAATTCTGAAGACATAGAAGTGTAACGTTCTAAATACCATAGCTCGTCTTTTGTTAATTTAGCCTTATCTTTATGCAATACATATCGCATGCGCTCCCGATTTTTTACGATCATAGGGATGCCATTCTTTTTGAGCTTTACGGCGAACTTCATCTACTGCCCAGTGAATATAACGGCAGTAATGAAAACGATCGGCTATAATTACTGGTCGATCTAATGCTTTCTTTACTGCGGCCTTGAAGGCCGGATTCATGTCCATCACAACCATTTTCACATTTAATCCATATTGCGATAAATAGTGATGAATCGTCTCTTTACGACGATTTGGTAAAATATCAATAGGCTCATGTGTTTCTACATTGGCAATAATCAATTGATACTTGCCTTCATCTGTATCTGCCTTATATTCATCAATCGCAATCTCTTCTGGTAGTTGAACGCCATTAGGCATCGTTTTAATCAATTCCTTAAATCGACGAATGATTGTTGAAGGCGAAGTGCCTAAAACATCCGCAGCTTCCTTAAAAGTCTTCGCTTTTACAGAACGAATCCTGGCAACTTGATTCCATTCCTTCAAAAAATGCTTGTAACGATCTACAAATGCCAGGCTTGCGAAAATCGCTCAAACACAAACATAGCGACGACGCTTATAAAAAAATATTGTTAAACGTTCAAACCACTTTAAATGCTTGACCTTTTTGTATACGATAATCGTGAACTTTACGCCACAAGAGGGAAAAACCTGTTCTTTTTTAGCTATAGAAACGTGTATCGCAACGAGATCCACGTATTCTTTAATCTCATGGTTGATGACATCTTTTAATCCTGGAATTATCATGTTATTATTCATCTAGCACATATCACCTTTTATATACTGGTTTTTAGACAATTCAAGTATATAAAAAGCGTGATTTTGTGCCTTTTTTCTGCACAAAATTGAGTGGATACCCCAACAAATAGTATAGAGCCGAAAAAAAAAGTGCAACGCCCCAATTAAGAGGAGTTGCACTTTTGTGTACATTTAACTACATACGGGGTTCAGTCAATTCAATTTTTTCAAATCAAACACCTTAAAATCTTTTGCAAGTTTTGTGTTTGGAAAAACAGCTTTTGCTTCATTTAGAAGTTTCTCAACATCATGTTCTAGGAAACGCGCACTTATATGATTTAGGATCAATGATTTTGCTCCAGCCTGTTTTGCAACTGTAGCTGCTTCGATATTCGTTGAGTGGCCATATTGCGCCGCGAGTTGTTCCGTTGCCCCATCAAAGGTTGCCTCATGAACGATCACATCTGC